>CAADGS010000017.1 GCA_900696615.1 uncultured beta proteobacterium | reverse complement strand
TCATACGCATGAAATATCTGATAACTAACATGATGAATGGATAAGCATGCTAAATCCAATCAAGCAGAGTTAATACAACTACAAATAATATACGGGAGGTACAAATGAATCGAACGGTATTTTTAATTGGCACAGCCATGGTCAGTTCCGCTGCCATTGTTTTTTCATTATCGACTGCGAGCTGGGCTAGCAAAGATGTCGAAACAGCGGAAAGATACACAAAACATAAACCGGTTAGCAGTGTACAGTTAGGACCGCGCCCTTTCTTCCTGGTAAACGATATGGATCATGGCGCGCTCAAGAAAAAACTCCAAAGTTGTGAAACGGGTCCGTTTAAACGCACCGACTTTTCAATCGGACACCGCGGTGCACCGCTACAATTTCCTGAACATACATTAGAATCCTATCAAGCAGCTGCAAAAATGGGTGCCGGTATTCTGGAATGCGACGTAACTTTTACCCAGGATAAAGAACTGGTTTGCCGTCATTCTCAATGTGATCTGCATACGACAACCAATATTCTTGAGACCGAATTGGCCGGACGTTGTTCTGTACCCTTCCAACCGGCAGTCTATGACGAAAATGGTAACTTGGTTAGCGCTGCAACAGCGCAATGCTGTACCAGTGATATCACATTGGCCGAATTCAAATCATTAAAAGGTAAAATGGATGCTTTTGATCCACTTGCAACGACTGTAAGTGGTTACATGAAAGGCACGGCTGATTGGCGAACCGAGTTATATGCAAGCCACGGCACCTTATTGACCCATAAGGAAAGCATCGCGCTATTTAAAAAGCTGGGAGTCAAAATGACGCCGGAACTCAAATCGCCGAGTGTACCCATGCCATTCAATGGATTTTCTCAGCAAGACTATGCGCAAAAAATGATCGACGAATATAAACAAGCCAATATTCCGGCATCAAATGTATGGGCACAGTCATTTGATATCAAAGACGTATTGTATTGGATACAAAACGAACCGGACTTCGGAAAACAAGCGGTTTACTTGGATGGCCGCTATGAAGATCCTACATTTCACCATCGCAATCCAACAACATGGCGTCCTTCCATGGAACAGTTGATTTCGAGTGGTGTGCAAATTATTGCTCCGCCGATTTGGATGCTACTGGAAATCGAGGAAGGCAAAATTATGCCTTCGCTTTATGCAAACAAGGCTAAGAAAGCAGGACTCGATATCATTGCATGGACGTTTGAACGATCTGGCCCGCTAGCTAGCGGCGGTGGTTTTTATTATCAAACTCTCAATGGTGAAAATCCTCAACCAGAAAATCCAGAACCTGGCGTTATCAATAATGATGGCGATATGTATCATGCTTTGCATGTTTTAGCCAAAGAGGTCGGTATTTTAGGCATTTTTTCGGATTGGCCCGCAACGGTCACATATTATGCCAACTGTATGAATCTGAAATAAGCAGCAGGCCTTGAATCAAATGCTCACTGCTTTTGCCGGTTGAGCATTTGATTGGTCATGTCGCAAAGTAAACGAATGATTATTTGTTAGCTTGTTAATCGATCTCACCTTGTTATCAATTCATCAAGAAACTGTCATTTCACCGACATCAGGTTTTCATGTATTTCTCCTATCATGTTTTTGCAAACAACGACTGTTTGTTTTAACAAATCACTGGAGAACTAAAAATGAAAGTTACTTTTATGGAATCAGCACGTACTGCAAGTATCGTAATAGCACTGACCCTGCTGTCGAATCAGTCGCTCGCAAACAACGATTTGGTCTACAGCCAAGCGGGAGACGTTACAGACAACAGCGCAGTAATGTGGGGGCGTTGTAACCAGGAAAAAAAGGCAATGCTGGTGTTTTCACTGGCAACAAAAAAAGAAGCGCTTGAAAAGGCTCATGATAAACATAGTCACGATAAGCACACCCATGTGATAAGAAAAAGGCAAATCGTCACGGATAACTCAGACTATACCGGCTCAATTGTTATCGACGGATTGAAATCTGGTACAAAATATTTTTATCAGGCTGAGTGTAAATCCATGTCCCATGATAAACAGTCACCCGATGCCGGCAAAATATCTAGCTTTAAAACCGCGAGCGATCGAAACAAACCTGCTTCGGTACGTTTTGTTTGGGCAGCTGATTTAGGCGGTCAAGGTTGGGGGCGCAATCCAAACTTAGAAATCACCCATGTAGATGGCAAAACAATCAAAGGCGGTTATGTGATGTTTGAAACCATGTCTAAGTTAGATCCTGATTTTGCGCTGTTTCAGGGCGACATGATCTATGCGGATAATCCCATTCCAGCAAGCAAAGAAATCCCTGCCGATGCCGGGGGCGGCACCTGGATTAATCATCCGGCCAAAGATTTTGTTGCGATTACCTTAGATGATTTCCGCAATAACTGGAAATATAATCTGGGTGATAAAAAAATGACCGATTTTCTTGCAAAAACACCCGTTTATGTGCAATGGGACGATCACGAGGTAACCAACAATTGGTATCCTGGTGAGATTATGCCTGAAGGTGCGCCCTATTTCGGAATTGCTGCCGACGTCTTAGCCGTTAATGCCAAACAAGCGCTGTTTGAATATAACCCTATTGAGGGTCGCAATTTGTATCGAAGTGCCCAACATGGCAAGCATATGGAATTATTTTTACTTGATGAGCGCAGCTTCCGTGACGCTAATCCTGATAATTATGATCCCGATGGCATTGAGATGCTTGGAAAAAAACAGTTAGCCTGGTTAAAAAAAGCATTAAAAAAATCTGAAGCAACTTGGAAAATCATTTCTACGCATGATCCACTTAGCATTGTCACTGGTGGCGTAGATGATCGCGACGCATGGGGGCAAGAAGATCCTGCTGTTTTAGGGCGTGAAGTGCAATTGGCAGAGATCTTGAAATTTATTAAGGAGCATGACATCAAGAATGTTATATTTCTTACTTCCGATGTGCATTTCACCGCTGCTATAGCTTATGACCCTTCCCGGGCAACTGCTAAGGACTTCAATCCATTCTGGGAATTTGTTATCGGACCTATCCATGCGGGTGCTTTTGGTCCAGGTAACCTGGATACAAGCTTCGGGCCGCAATACGATTATCTACGCGCTCCAGGTACGGAAGGGATAGGACAGAATTCTCCGCCGCCCCACTTGCAATCTTTCGGTTTAGCAGAAATCAGAAAAGATGGAATTTTGACGATTAAACTGATAGATATTACTGGCGCTGTTTTATTTGAAAAAACCATGTCACCGCAGTAAGCCTGCACCGATTATTATTAAAGCCCCTGCTTGCAATAGCTGGGGCTTTTGCAATTTGCAATTAACCCTAAATCGATAATTTCAGAGCAATTGGTTTGCTAAATTGGCAAGGTTCGATCGTTCGCCTTTTTCCAACCGCACATGCGCATAAATGTCATGATGCTTGATTTTATCGATGAGATAGGACAAGCCATTGCTCTGGGAATCCAGATAAGGCGTATCTATTTGGTAAATATCGCCGGTAAATACAATCTTGGTATTTTCTCCCGCCCGCGTAATGATAGTCTTGACTTCATGTGGCGTAAGATTTTGTGCTTCATCGACGATAAAAAAAACATTGGAAATGCTACGCCCACGGATATAAGCCAGTGGCGTAATTTTCAATTTCTCCTGCTCAACGGCTTCGGTAATTTGCTTATATTCCTTATCTTTCTCGGCGAACAAGCTCTTAATGAATTTAAGATTATCCCACAGCGGTTCCATATAAGGATTTAGCTTTGAAACGATATCGCCCGGCAGGTAACCAATATCTTTATTGCTCAGTGGCACAATCGGACGTGCTAAGTATATCTGCTTAAAATGCCTTTTTTGATCGAGTGCGCCGGCGAGTGCAAGTAACGTCTTGCCTGTTCCGGCGACCCCTTGGAGCGTAACAAGTTTAATATTCGGATGTGTTATTGCATGCAAAGCAAATACTTGCTCGGCATTTCTGGGTGTAATCCCGAAAGCGGATTCTTTTTCAATACGTTCGATGCGCTGCGATAGCGGGTTATAAAAAACCAGCACAGAAGCGCGATTGCCCTTCAAAATAAAATAATGATTGGGTATGGGGTCTTGTATGCCGATGTCGGCTGGCATGCAAAAATTATTGCTGTAAACGCGGTCAATGATTTCTTTTGCCAAACCTTCGATTACCGTTTTACCGGTGTAAAGCGAATCGAGATCTTTGATTTTTCCGGTTTCAAAATCCTCAGCGGGAATATTGAGGGATTTTGCCTTGAGCCGCAAATTGATGTCTTTGGAAACCAAAACAATTTTATTACCGGGATATTCTTCGCTCAGTGAAATTACCGTATTCAATATGCGATGATCAGCCGTACTTTCCCCAAATATCCGGGTGGCATCCAGACCGGACGTTTTGTCTTGCATGCAAACTTTAAAATGGCCATGATTCGGTTGATCGATGGGAATCCATTTTTGTAATGAATGATTGGCTGATAACTTATCGATAATCCGTATGAATTCTCTCGCTTCGAAGTTTTTGATGTCATTGCCTTTTTTAAAATGATCCAGTTCCTCCAATACCGTAATTGGAATAGCCACATCATTGTCTTCAAAGCTATAAATGGCACTGTGGTTATACAAAATAACCGAAGTGTCGAGCACAAATATTTTCTTTTTTGGTTTTCTTGGCATGAGAAAATGAACCGTTGAGAAACGTTACTTGCATTGATTAATTGCGCGTAAAGCGGATTCTCGCCGCTAAGGAAAATAATGTACGCTATTTTTTCAGGACACGCCACTTCCTTAATCGAAGTGGCGCCATTGACTTCTGTTAGTTTAATTTAATAGTTTACCCAGATTCAGAAATTGCGTTTCGCCGGTGGAATTGTCAACGCCATCGTTATCGGTGACGGCATAAAAGGTACCGTCCGCTGTTCTCGCCAATCCTTCAAGTTTATCGTGAACCCAGCCTTTACCTGCTTGCATCACAGGCAGTACATCGATAATCAGGGTCTTACCCAGTACCGGAAAATTACCCTCGGCTTGGGTTTTAGGTGTAATGTTGTTGATATCCGTACGATAAACGCGTTTGATACGTGCATCCGGACCTGCCTGATTATCGCGCTCGATGATTGCAAATTTGCCATTACCCAGCGCGGTAATCTCGGATAATCCTACAAAACCGCCTGCCGGGGATTCTACCGGATCCAAAGGATAATAAAAGAATTTCCATTCACCTTCCTCAACGATACTATCCAAATCCATAGCTGGCGTGTACTGACCTATACGTACCATGCCGGGCGGATCATTTTTCCATTCCCGTTGGAAAGCGACGTAAACCTGTTCATTAGTACCCACTTTCCCGGTTACGGCTACACCTTCAAAGCCGTTGCTTTGTTGCAATGCTTCAACCGCAGTAGGCAAGCGAATTTCGCGAACCACTGTGCCATTACTCAGTGCCTCGATCAATAAATTCGGCGTCGTCGATACGCCCGCACCTTCAGAAACAAGCCAGAAGGAGCCATCGCTACGCTGCGCTATGCCCTCGAGATCATAGTTAACCGTAGCGCCATTTTTCAATAATAGCGTTTCATGTGTAATCTTTGCCGGAAAATCACTGATATCGATGCTATAGATACGGCTCTCGTTATAGAAGCTATCATGAACAGCAAACAGCTTATCTGCATCGTATTTATCAGCTGAAAGCGCAGACAACGCGCCCCAAACAATTGGCTTGCCATGGGCTTGTCGGGAAGATTTGATTTGAGGATAGGCTGCTGGTTTTCGCTCTAATCGGAAGATATTGATCTGAGCGCGGACGGGTGAATCCACTTCGGTAGACGCTACGAAAAGATTGCGACCTGGAATAGCAAGCAGGCCTTCCGGTCCAACTCCAGTAGGCAGCGTCTGCATGTAGCTCAACTTATTTCCTCTTGCCTTATACACACCAACAAAATTGGCTCGCTCGGATCCAACGAAAACCAGCGTATCAGTGTGATAACGGCCTGTTGTCACGCCCTCTGGTTCGGTACCTTTGTTGTCCGAGCGTTTTTCCGGATAGTGACCAATTGCTGCAGCCAGATATTCGAATTTTGCGCCGGAATCATACAATAACTTACCGTTACGGTTAAAAACACTGAAACCACGGCTGCCACCAAACAGATCGCCTTCGTTGGCAGTGACTATTTTATTGTTATTCAGCCAAGCGATACCATCCGGTTCGCGCGCAACATCGATAAGGGTACTGTTGAAATCGATAAGCTTATTATCGCTGGTATCGATACCGCGAAGCGTAACGGTTCCGACATTAAAATCCCGCAAAATCTCCCCGTTGACAAGATTGACAAACACTATATGGTTATTTTCTTGTAAGGTCACCGCAGCGATATTATTTTCATTGATACTGACAAACTCCGGTTCCGGATCATCGCCGCCATATTCCGCCAATCCAGTGAGTTGAACCGGGCGAACTTTCCAGTATTTCGGCGCGCCAATCAAGTCGATAATATTCAAATAGCCAGCCGGCAGTTGCGGTAATCCGCCTTCCACATTATCGACGACTACATCTTCATCACGTTCATTTTCAATGACAACTGCGGCATATCGACCGTTCGGACTGGTAGCTACCGAGTCGGGCTGTCCACCCATATCAATTTCCCGAACGGGTGCACAAGTGGAGATATCGCTCAGGCAAGCGGGCAAATTGTAAACCGCCAACATGCCGGAGGGATTTGTAAAACTTGCTGAGGTGTCTACACCAACCAGAACATAGTCACCCGAGACGGCTACCGATGTCGGTTTGCCGGCAGTATTCACAGTACCGAGGCCGAAGGGATTTTCCGGATCACCGATATCAACAAAACCGATTTTTCCAGTTGGACTATCCGTATATATTAGAATATTGCCATCTTTGCTCGCCGCGACAATTTCTGCAACCGTCTCTTCGATCGCATTTCTGTCACAACTGGTGTTTTCGCATACCAAATAAGTAGCGGTACGCTGAAAATAAGCACTTGAGTTCTCCTCATGCTTGGATCCGGCAATCGCTAAGTTTGATAACGCAATCAATATTGCAAGACTCAAAGAGCTTTGAGTCAAACGCATTACTTGCTTTAATAATTTCATTGTAACAATCCCTAAGTATTTGAATAAATTTATATTGTTATTGTTGTAAGCCCTGTTATCGTTGAAATCGAATTTAAATACATGGCTTCGAAGCATGGTAGTGAAAATTTGTTGCGCGATTATTGCGGTAATGTGTCAGCTAAAAAATACCAAAAGCTGCAAAATTAGAAGCCCCAATTAACTTTTCTCGGGGCAATGCAGTAAAAATTTTTATCGTGTTACTCAGAAAGTGAATAACCTGAATTTTGGGAACCAAATTAATTTATCATTGTGGAATTGAAATCGTCCTGCACGACCCTCAAGAATCTGTTAGATTACTTTTAGAAATAAATACTTATTCACGTTAATTCATGACGCTCATTCGTCAAAAGGAATGCTATGCAGCAAAATGAAGATCTTTTTTCGCACCAGGATACGTTGGCCAAATTACATGAGAATCTGCCATTGACCGAAAAACTACGTTTTCTGCACCAAGTGATTCGTCAGGATTTTCCGTTTATCGACCGCCTGGCGATTGCTCTTTTTGACGAGCAAACCGAGATGCTTAAAACTTATACGCATAGTACGGAAGGCAGTGACAATCCGGTGACCACTTACGAAGCGCCGCTGAGCGCAGCGCCGTCGTTACGTACCATCATCGAGCATCGCCGTCCGCGGTTGGTACAAGATCTTAATATCTTCTCGCATGGCACGCACGAACATACCAAGCGTATCGCTGCAAAGGGATATAGATCCAGCTATACAATGCCACTTTATCAAAGCGGCGTTTTCGTTGGTTTTCTGTTTTTTAATTCGCTCCAAGAACACCCTTTTACATCCAATATCTTACGCCAGATAGATATCTACGGACATCTCATCGCATTGATGGTCATTAACGAATTGACAGCCATACGAACGTTGATTGCTGCAGTTCGCGCAGCGCGCAGCATGACACATTATCGTGATATCGAAACGGGTTCGCACATCGATCGTACTGCCCACTACGCCCGTCTGATTGCTCGTGTTTTGGCTGCCAGTTATGGCATTAGCGATGAACAGATTGAACATATTTTTTTATTTTCACCCATGCACGATGTCGGCAAAATAGGCATACCGGATAATATTCTGCGCAAACCCAGCAAACTAAACGACAGCGAATTTGATGTGATGAAAACCCATCCGGAAAAAGGCCGAGAAATTATCGACTCCGTTCTTAAGGATTTCAGTTTGGGCACATTCGGGCATGTCGATATTTTACGCAATATAGCTGAATATCATCATGAAGCCATCGATGGCAGCGGTTATCCTAAGGGTCTGAAAGGCGAAGAAATTCCTATCGAAGCACGCATCAGCGCGGTGGCTGATGTGTTTGATGCATTGACCTCGCGGCGTTCCTATAAAGCGGCATGGAGTAACGAAGAAGCTTTTGCCGTACTGCGAAAAATGTCCAACTCAAAGCTGGATCGCGATTGTGTCGAAGCCCTGATTAACAATGTCGATAAGATTTTGGAAATACAGCAGCGTTTCCATGATAATGAGTTGATCTGAGTAATGATCCGTTATTGATTTGACTCAGCTTGCTTGACCCATTTCTGCACCACCAGGCTGCCAATCAAATCCCCTTCCACATTCACCATCGTTCGTACGGTATCCAGTATCCGGTCGACTGGCAACAAAATAGCGATCGCTTCAACCGGCAAGCCAACCGACTGCAAGACCACAGCCATCGTAACCATGCCAGCGCTCGGAATGCCTGGCGCACCGATTGCTGCTAACATAGCGGTTAGAAATACGATCATCTGTTGCGATAAACTGAGTTCCATTCCTACCAGATTAGCAATAAACAATGCGGCAATCGCTTCATAAAGCGCCGTGCCATCCATATTCATGGTAGCGCCTAATGGAATCACGAAGCCTGCCACATCGCGCTTAACATGCAGGTGTTGCTCAGCGCAACGCAGTGTAACGGGTAGTGTAGCAGCACTGGAACTGGTCGCAAATGCCGTAATGAGGGCTTCCCGCCCGCCCCGCCAGAATTTAAAAGGTGTTATGCCGGTAGTGAGGAAAAGAATCAGGGGCAAGACTACGATACCATGTAACAAGGTGATACCCAGCACAATCGCTACGAACTTGAATAATGTTTCCAGGAGGCCGGTATCTTGTGCAGCCACCAATTGCAGCACTAATGCCATAATGCCGAACGGTGCCAAACGCATAATCCAACCGACCAGCATGAGTATCAATTCCAGGAATTCCTGCATGAGTACCAGGATATTGCGATAGCGCTCCCCACCGACAACCAAGGCAATACCCAGCAGCAACGCAAATATCACCACTGCCAGCACGTTACCTTGTGCTAAGGCGGCGATCGGATTCTGAAACAACGAATGCAGAAAGTGTGCAAAAAAATCGGATAGTGACATCTGCGTTACCCGGAAATCTTGCATGGCATCCTGAAACATCGTTATTTGCAATCCGCTGCCGGGCTGCAAAACATTCGCGGCCGTTAATCCAACCAACACGGCAAGCGCCATTGTCGACACAAAGAAAATGAGCGCCACCTGCCAGACGCGATTCATTTGCCGGTGTAACCGTAGATTGGCCACACCGACGACGATCGATGTAAAAACCAGTGGAATTAATACCATCCGCAATAAATCTGTGAATAATGTACCCACCAATTTGGCAACATACAGACCGCTTTGCATTGTCTGCGATTCCTGCCCCAGCATCATGAACCAGAAACCCAATGTAACGCCTGCTACGACGCCCAGCAGAATTTGATTATTCAGCGATAACTGGCTACTCACGGATTCTCCGATTCTATTAGCGCGGCACGAACATCAAACAACGCGGTCATACCCAATCTCTAGCGATCAGAAACTCCTTATACAATTTGTCTTCAGCGCTACCTGCTGCGGGTTTCCAATCGTAGCGCCATTTTACAATGGGCGGTAATGACATCAGTATCGATTCTGTACGTCCTCCCGTTTGTAAACCAAAGAGCGTGCCGCGATCCCAGACCAGATTAAACTCGACATATCGCCCGCGCCGGTAAGCCTGGAAATCACGCTCGCGATCACCGTACGAAGTATCTTTGCGTTTTTCCAGAATGGGCAAGTAAGCGGTCAGAAAATGCTCGCCGACACGCTGAGTAAGACTAAAGCAAGTGGAAAAATCAGGTTGATTCAAATCATCAAAGAAAACGCCGCCAATACCGCGCGGTTCTTTACGATGCTTTAAATAAAAATATTCATCACACCATTTTTTCAAACGCGGATAGCAATCTTCGCCAAATGGCTGTAATGCGTTCTTGCAGGTTTGATGGAAATGTATCGCATCTTCAGGGTAGCCATAATAAGGTGTCAGATCCATACCGCCACCAAACCACCAAACTGGTTCAGCACCTTCCTTACGGGCCTCAAAAAAACGTACATTCATATGCACTGTCGGCGCATAGGGATTGCGAGGATGCAATACTAACGATACGCCCATCGCCTCAAATGAGCGGCCGGCGAGTTCGGGGCGGGCAGCGGTTGCGGAAGCAGGTAGCCCTGCGCCATACACATGCGAGAAATTCACACCCCCGCGCTCCAATATGTTGCCTTCTTCTATAACGCTACTCATACCGCCGCCACCTTCCGGTCGGTCCCATCGATCGCGCTGAAAGGTTTTACCGTCTATCTGCTCCAGCCCCTTGACGATGCTATCTTGAAGATTAATCAGAAATTCTTTGACTTGCGGTGTATTCATGCATGCTCCTGGTTTTAGTGTAATTTATTGAATACAGGAAAAATTGTAACGGGATACTTTAAAACTTGTGCGAATGCGGCTATTTCCAATTAACTTAAATAAAATGCATCACATCACAGTGAGTGCAACCGCTCCACTAAATCCGTCATATTTTAACGTAGGTATAACATGACGGATGAATTTCATCGTTGATTTTTCTCAATCCGGCAAACGATAGTCAGTTGAAAACAAGCCGGCCAGTGTTTGGCTAGAATCTGGAAGTGTTAGCGGGATGCAATTGAAGGCGATGCGTTTGAATCTGATTGCCTGCCAACGATGCTGAGAGATTGCCATGAACGATATTGGCATCCTCCATATCGGTTTCAATATGTGTCGTCCTTTTGCCCGATAAAATACCTGGTGCAAGCGATAATGTATAGTTACCAGGGAAGTTCGCTTGATTCCATACACGTGCGATTACCCCATGCTCAATACCGTCTTCGGCAGGTTTTAAAGCCCATAATAGGATGTTCGGATCGGAAATAGTCAGAAAAGAATAATCGCTCTCATCGTATAGCGGATTCATTCCGGTTACAGCGCCCGCAACGAATGGATTTTGGTGCTCAAGCGAAAATCTCATTGCTGCAGCCTGATCGAATTTACCATGAGTTTGCATGGCAAATCGTTGCAAAAACAGTTCATCCTCTCCCTGATTGGGTATGCCCAATTTTTCCCCATCCACCTGCCCGCCAGCCAAAATATTCAACTGCGGTGTATCGGTATCTAACTCCAAATGCGTGCTGTGACCGAGTTTCATGTAATAAGTATCGGCATTGGAGAGCGTTATGCCCGAATCATTTCCGGACACATCGGCGAAATGATTGATCGTTAGCCAGTCATAACGCGCATTGCGCGGGGAATAATGACCACCGTGCGGTAATAATTTAGCGCGAATGATAGCGCCTACTTCTTCATGCCAAACATCGGGCGAATCGATATTGAACGAATAACCCCAAGTCAGTGTTTCTCCAAAATTTTCCTTGATTTCGTTACCAATATCGATGCGATTACTGTTACGGAACAATGTAATTCGCGTGATATGCTGGCGGGGTTTTAACGATATTGCGCGTAGCGTAGCGCTCACGGCACCGAAATTCTCAACTGCCAGGCTTCCTCCGCTCCCGCCTAAATCATTTGCCCAGCGGCCATTTATCTTTCGCACAAATTCACGGTTATTTTGTAACTTATCTATCAAACTGGTTATGGCACCGGTTTCCGACACCGCGATGCGATAAAAAGTGTTTTCCATGACATTGCCATGAATACCAGCCGCGTTTGAGAAGAAGGGCCCGGCACCATTTCGGATTTCAAATACCTTATAGCCAACAGACGGAACATTGCTGGCTAATATTCTCAGGTAAGTCCGACCATCGATTGCAACATATTGGGAAGGTACAACCTGATTGTTTGTCAAATCGACAACATGCACCAAATTTTTACGACTAACTGGAAAATCTGCATAATCAGTACGTTCCCAGCTCAAACTGTTTAATACATAAAACCTGGGAGCAGTGCCGCTTCGCGCAATCATCGTCCCGAGTTGGTTTTTTGCATCGTCGTGCAACCTGTCAACATATGCAGTAATTTCAGCCTCGACTTTGCGTTGCCAATTTGCCCTTTCGCTACGTGAGACAGGTCCATCGGCAGTCCAGTTATGCTCATAATATAAACCTAAATTAAGCATTGCCTGGTCGCGTGCAGCAATTCGATCGCGCATAAACTTTGGATTCTTTAAGGCAACCAGCGTAGCCAACGCCTCCGCTGTACGTAATTTTTCTACCGCACGCTTAACTCTTGCCGAAACTTCGGCCAGTGAAGCGGAATAAAGCTCCCATTCGTTGCCGTAGCTGGCAGCAAACGTTTCCAACTGGGCACCGTAATGCGTTTCAAAATCTCTAAAAAAATCGATCTGATTCGATACGGAAACATGCCGTTTGGTGTCGGTCAATTGCTTTGCAGCCGTAACAAATTCATTATCAATTGTAATCAAGTCGTCTTCACCTTTACCGAAAACTCCAACGACTGGAAAAGGATAACGCATTGCAAAGGAAGGGTTGTGCGTAACAAAATCGATGGTTTGCTCGGGGTTTCTCCCTTCCGCATAACCGCCTATCGACGTATTATCGCCAGTGACATCTAACAACAACGAATTCCATTTCATCAACACGCGGCTGTCATCGCGGCCGCCAAGATAGTAAATTTCACGTTCGCGATTACTTAAATGCGGAACATGCGTGGAACACCCGCAAACACCCTTCCACGAATATTTGGCTCCGGAACCGGCCCACAGCGATGACAGTCCGTAGGGTAAAGTTTGATTCTCCATCGCGATCGCAAGCGGAAAATCGATACCGTATGCGCGTTGAATCAATCCTGGATAGTACATGCCACGCAAAACAGCTTCTGCCGGTGTACCACCGCTGGACAGCACCAGCGCATTGAGTGGAACACTAAAGTGACCATCTTTAATGCGATTGATCAATCTATCAAATTGTGGCGTCGAACGGTTCTTTTGATAGACCCACAACCATAAACTTCCGTCTGCATTCCATCGTGCCTGGTAGGGTGGCGGATTGTCTGCCGTCGCATCCATTTGGTCCAGGTAATAGTCGATTGTAGTCAGAAAAACATCCCGATATTCTTCCTCATTCGCAGTCCACATATAATCAGTATGATCGTCCGGTGCCAAATAAATCCGCTTTTGCGCAAAACTTGCCTGTGCGCCCAAGAGTGCCCATAACAAAAACAAGCTCCCCACAATCAGCTTACGCATGAAATTTACCCGAATATCAAAATACAACGCAGTAAATAGCATTCATTGCCCGAATTAAAACAATTCGTTTAAGAAATTGGCAATTGACTGATAAGCGCGATTCGCTGCCTGCTCCTTATATACCGTACCAAAATTTGGATTATTCGCTTTCGGATTGGTAAAAGCGTGCATCGTGCCGCCGTAGACGTGAATCTGCCAATCTACTTCCGCTTTCGTTAATTCAGTTTCCAATGCAAGTACTTGTTCGGGCGACACCATTGGATCATCGTGGCCATGCAGGCAAAGCACTTTTGCGGTAATTTTTTCATTAGCGACATTACCCTGAGCAAAAATACCATGAATACTGATCACACCCCGTATGTCCGCACCTGAACGCGCCAATTCCAGCACACACATTCCGCCAAAACAATAGCCCATTGCTGCGATTTTCGAAGCATCCACTTGCGGCAATTGCCGGACAGTATGTAACGCAACATTGATTCTTCGTCTTAGCAAAGCCCGATCTTTTACAAACGGACTCATTAATGCGCCGTTCTTTTCGGCATCGCCATCGGCACCCACGATGCCCTTGCCATACATATCCAAAGCAAAACCGACATACCCCATATCAGCTATCCGCTCAGCAGCTTTACATGCAAATTCACGCCGCCCGCTCCAATCATGCGCAATTAATACAGCCGGTTTAGCTTTTCCTGTATCGTGATAAGCCAGATATCCTTCCAACAATCTGGTTCCATCTTCATAATCAATAGCTTGTGTTATCATCATTACTCCTTTTTCTCAACAACTGATTTCATTCGCAAACATTCAATCGATTTTAGCAATGCAATTGGGATTTTATGAGCGATATGGCACGAATTCCAAAAAATGTATTGAGCCTCTGTCCCTCAAGTTGTTGCGCTTGTCACGCATTCATCATTTCTAGCCTTGTTATTTTTATCATATACCTCATGGATTCGGCATCACGCATTGATTTGCTCCATTCCTCAAAAAATTCATATAACCCAGCAGATAAAAAAAGCTTAAAAACCTCAATTAAATAACGATAACAATGACATCTTGTTGTCAATCGTTAAACCAATTGTTCCAGCGTTTATGCCTGACCGCGAGATGGTTCTGATTATGTTAGTTTTTTTAACAATCAAAACATTCAATGAAAGTTATTGCAACCACTATAAGGAAATTAATAATGACAATTATGAAGCATCAGAAATTTTCAATATTTGCTGCATCCTTTTTACTATGCCTGTGCGGTAATGCCTTTGCGGAAAGTATCGCAATAAAACATGATCAAATTTTTATCGCCGATAAAGGGTTAGTTGTTAAAAACTTGCTAAATGGACAGCTTAATCAATGTACGGCACCACCTTTACTTGATCCTGCCGGCAATGATGTCACCAATTTATTGGCGACTGCAACCGATATCGTTGTCAAACGGAATTTAGCGGTTATTACGGTACATCCGGTCGATAGTCAAGGCAACGCATCCACCGACACGGTCACGGTAGATGTATCTAAGTGCCTGGAACAAAAAACTATCCCGGTTAAAGAATGTATTTCCACGGTAGATTTAGACAGAGGCGTGTTAACCATTCCATGCGTTAAAATCAATGACTCAATTGTTACTGTAAACATGGATCGTCGTGGCAATTCATCCAACTGGGAGGTCACATTCTTCCAAAACAATTCCAATATGGCCAATTATAGTGAAGATGATGACGACGACGATGATGACGATGATGACGAAAAAACTAATAAATCTGAACAGAAGCAGCGCTAATACTGATTTCAATTGATAAAATCAATTTAGTACTCACCCTAACAGACCGTTGAAAAACGTTGTCGAGAGAAATAGTATCGATCGTTTTTCAACGGCTAAGATGGACTTCGCGAAATTAGTATTGTGCAGTTTTCTTAAATTACCACGATCTCAGCGTTCGTCATATTTAATCCCGTACCAATCAGTGCAATCTGCGTCACGCCCCCGGCCCCATTTCCATTTGCATCATAAATCAATGCCCCGGAACCGCTGTTATAAATGATGCGATCATCGGTATCCAATGCTTGCGTACCAATTCTGAACTTACTAGCGGCCAAAACACCTGGAACACCTAAAGCATTAAATACTGAATTTTCGAGCTGAATCGTATCGTCCACTACACTATAATCGGCAATAATGTCGGTATGACCGGTTGTATTGAAACGAAAGATATCTTTTCCCGTTCCTCCCGTTAATGTGTTTACGCCTGTTCCGCCATTGAGGATATCGTTACCCGCTGCACCGTTAAGTTGGTTGTTTGCGGAATTTCCAGTCAGGCTATTGGCTTGCGCATTACCTGTACCATTAATTTGCGCAGCGCCCGTTAATTTAAGGTTTTCCACATTGGCAGGTAAAGTATACGTTACGCTACTGCTGATACTGTCAGTACCGGAATTCGCACCCTCGACTACGGTATCACCCGCATTATCGACGACATAGTTGTCAAATCCCGATCCGCCGGTCATCGTATCGGCACCGCCTAAGCCGTTAAGCATATCGTGACCGTTGCCACCGCTCAACTGATTGGCTGCTGCATTACCGATCAATTTGTTGCTCAGATTATTACCCGTGGCATTGATTGCTGCCGCACCCGTTAATGTAATATCTTCTACATGGCTTGGAAGCGTATACGTAACACTGCTGCTAATCCTGTCAGTGCCTTGGTTAACATGTTCAATCACGACGTCGCCAGCATTATCAACGATATAAATATCATTACCCAACCCGCCATTAAGCACATCTGCGTCCGCTTTACCATCGATAGTATCGTTACCGCCCCGACCATTGATGACATTTTTCCTAAAATTACCTATCAGCGTATCATCGTGACCGCTACCTATCAGGTTTTCAATCTGAGTTATGGTATCTAATCCGCCTCCTCCCGTATTTTGTTGTGTGGTAACCGTTAACGAAACGGTCACTGCAGCAGTAAGTGATGCATAAGTCACTGTGTCCTGGAGCGAAGCCGTACCTGTTAGTGCTTCATTTGCTGCTGTGCTCACAAGAAAAACGGCAGAAGAGTCATTCAGAAAAAATAAGGTATTGCCCAATCTTTCGCCTATCAAGGCATCCAAATCGCCATCAGCATCGATATCCGCAAAGCTAGGACTTGCATTAGAATCCACATCGACCAAACCGAATGGATTAATCACCGGCAAATCAAATACTGGGCTGTTCGCCGTACCCGTATTTTGGAAATACAGTGTGTTTCCATCCAAGTTACCTATATAAGCATCTAAATCACCGTCATTGTCGCCATCAAAAAAAGTTGGATTAGCCTGAAAACCGACATCGCTAAGTCCGAATGGGTTTGTTTGGGCGGCAGCAAAAGCCGGATTGTTTATGGAACCGGTATTTCTATGAAACAAAATGTTACCGTCAAGATTACCGACAAAAACATCCAAGTCACCATCGTTGTCAATGTCAACAAAAGCAGGACTGGCTTGAACACCGACATCACTCAGTGCAAAAGGATTTGTGGTGGCCGCCGCAAACACAGGAGTGCTAGCGGTCCCCGTATTCCGATAAAACCGCAGATTGCCATCAAAATTACCGATAAATGCATCCAAATCGCCATCATTATCAATATCCACTAACTCCGGACTGACATAAGCACCCGAATTTTTCAACCCGAACGGATTTTTAACTGCAGCGGCAAACACAGGATTATTAATGGTTCCTGTGTTGCGATAAAAAATGTATCGCCAAATACTTCACCGATAAATGCATCCAAGTCTCCATCGTCGTCGATGTCCACAAACGATGGTGTTGCCAGCATGCCTACGTCTTTCAATCCAAAAGGATTTACCGCCGTATAGCTAAATTCTGGATTTGACATATTTTTCTCCTAAATACTATATTAATTCAATATCTTGCAGAAGCTTTTTGCTTATTTTTGTCAGTCAAGATATGTTTCCACGAATCGATAGCGATAATGGGCTGCTTATGCTTCGAGATTGATAAGCATCGCCATTGCTATCACCCTATTCACATCTTTATTGGTATCTTACTGGCAAGACTACTTGGCTTGATTTATGGGCAAGATAAATATACTTGTTAGCAGTCTAACTATCTAATGAAACTGTAGATGTGAGATTTTTCACGAATGATGTACGAATCTTTATTCTAAGATTCCAAAAAAAACGGCACATTGATATATCTCAACCTATCGAATACTCGTAATACTATGTATATCAACCGGTCGAATAGTATGCACCAAGAAAATTCCGGCCATTTACCGGCAATTCAACCAGCAATACTATGATTTTTTATAAATTGATAATGATTTTCCATCAAAAAATTTTTCTACCAAGCCAAATTTACATCACGCTGTTTCCACATTAACTTAACAT
>CAADGS010000016.1 GCA_900696615.1 uncultured beta proteobacterium | reverse complement strand
CCTTGGAATCGCAATAACCCGATGCATCGGATAAATTGCGAATGACATCCTGCAAAATTTCTTCCGGTACATCAAAGCCAAAAGTCGCCGGATTGCCGATGTTGAGCTTAATAATGTGATGACCTTCTTCTTCCATTTGCTTGGCGCGTTCCATTACCGGACCGCGGATGTCATAACATACATTGGTAAGTTTGCTGGATTTTAGAATTGGACGCATGGTAATGGGAAATTTATGAAAAAGTCATAAAGACCTAGGCCGGACAGAATAGGATTTCTCAAATAATTACTCCAGTTTTTGCAATTATATACGTAATTGCCGACATGCCGATCATCGCGATAATCTAATTCTAAAGCTTGCATGATGCCATGCTTTTCATTGTCACGATTGGCAAATCAGCGCGGTGAAAAGGCAACTATTCTCGGGAACGACTGAATCATCTATACCTTGCCTTAGCCCGATCAGAAATACGCTATTTTAATGCTTCATCTACATTTCAAGCTTGCTATTTTTTTACCGAATATAAGATTCACACTATTAATATTATTTATAGAACGAAAATGATTCGAAAAGCTGTTCAAGTTACCGATAGGTTCAAGAAAAATTTTAATTCCTGTCTTTCATTTCAAAGCCACCGAAATAAGTTGTATCGGCTGCATGGATTTACACTGATTGAATTATTAATTACCGTTGCAATCGTCGGCATATTGTCCGCAGTAGCCGTTCCTGGCTACAACGGCTATGTCGACAACGCCAGAGTGGTGCAAGCTATCGCCGACATATCCGGAATCGAAGCTAAATTTGAAGCCCATTATCGCTACAACAATGGCAAATATCCGCCTTCGCTGACTGAAATCGGTGCGCAAAATATGACCGATCCATGGGGCAATCCTTATCAATATTTAAACTTATCGAATACGAACGATAAAAACGTAACAGGAAACGCACGCAAAGATCACAATTTGGTTCCCATCAATTCCGATTTCGACCTGTATAGTACCGGCAAAGACGGTAAGAGCGCTTCCCCGCTCACTGCTCAAATTAGTAAAGACGACATTGTCAGAGCCAACAACGGGCGATTTATTGATTTAGCATCTAAATACTGATTTTTTACATGATCACGATAGAAAGAAAATTTCTACGCAGTAAAGTCGCTCGCAGAATGCTGGTTTTTTTTATGCTATCGGCTTTCGTTCCCGTATTATTCCTGGCGTTTTTATCCTATTGGGAATCCAATCGCACATTAATCAAACAAGCGCATCACCGTCTGGCAGGAGCCAGTGACATTTACCGAACGTCGATTTATGACAGATTATTGTTGCTCGATCAGTTGACTAAAGGCGTGACGGAATATTTTTCCGAAAATCAGGTAGCGGAAACCAGCGGACAGCTACATGATAGATTGCGAAGCGTGGCGCTGCAGTTACCGTCTGGCGAAGCCAAAACACTATTCGGCGAAAACATAGAAACCGGAACATTGCGCTTTGCCGCCGATGAGCACTTCTCCAGTGGCCATTCGTTATTATTGACACAACAAACCAACCAAGGCATTAAATTATTTATGGTACGTGCGGTTGATCAATCGGCACGCAATAAAGGTATTCTCATTGCAGAAATCATTCCCGAATATTTATGGGGAAAAGCCGATGATTTTTCAGTCGACAAAAATATTTGCGTATACAACGAACAGTACATTCCATTGTTTTGCACACAGCCGCAACTTTACGCTTCCCCGCAACATATCCAAGAACATGTTCGTTCCACTAAGGGAGAATTCGCCTGGCATTCTAATGGCGAAAAACAAATTGCCAATTACCACGAGATTTATTTGCAGGCAAAATTTTTAATACCGCGATGGATTGTGGTGGCTACGCAGCCTGAAGCTGACACACTCGATTCGATGAAACAATTCAATACCATTTTTTGGGGAAGTGTCATCCTATCGGTATTGTTAATTTTATTGCTAAGCATGGTGCAAATTCACCGCATTCTTGTTCCTTTGGAATATTTAATCGATGGAACGCGCCGCCTCACCAGACGTGATTTTTCCACTCAAGTAACGGTGACAAGCCGCGATGAATTCGGAGAATTGGCAACCTCTTTCAACACCATGAGCGATCAACTGAAAGAACAATTCGAAAGACTTGCCACATTATCTAAAATAGACCGGGAGATCCTGTCAACCCTTAATACTGAACAAATTATCAATGACGTCTTGAGTTACGCGCAGAAATCCACCCATGCTCAACTGTGTTGCATCGCTATCATCGGTCGCGATTCTGCCGACGAGATAGGTAGTTATACGATTGATAAACAAGGCGTTTTGTCGCATGCACCATCTCATGCCATACCAAGTGACATTAAGGAGTTACTTATCAATAATGCTCACGGTATTTGGATTTCAGGAGAACTGGCCCGCATTCATTTATTAGCCGAGCACATCAAAGAAGCCTTACCGCATCTTTTCCTGCTTCCGCTTAATTGGAAAGATCAGATGGTTGGTTTCATTACACTCGGATTCGATCGGAAAAACGATGTAATCGAACATATTCGCGACTATGCAGATCGCATGGCGGTGGCACTGTTTACTAAAAGACGTGAAGATTTGTTGCTTCGCCAAGCACGCATTGATATGTTGACCGGTTTACCCAACCGTTTTCTTTTTATGGAGCAACTGCAAAAGGATATTGCGCGCATGCAACGCGAAGACGAAAAGTTGGCGGTGCTATATATCGATTTGGATCATTTTAAGAATGTCAATGATACCTTGGGACACACGGTTGGCGATACATTACTGTGCGAAGCAGGCAAAAGACTGCAGCAATGTGTCCGCCAAAGCGATACGGTCGCTCGGTTAGGTAGCGACGAATTTGCCATCATCATCAGTCAGATCGACTCTGAGCATCAAATCACCGCAGTAGCCGACCAGGTTATCAGTGCCGTATCCAAGCCTTATCTGATCAATGGAGAGGAGAATATTGTCGCCGCCAGTGTCGGTATTGCAGTGTATCCCTACGACGGTGAAACCATTGCCGAGTTAATGCGCAACGCCGATATTGCGATGTATCGAGCCAAAGCGAAATCTGGAAAGCAGTATGTTTTCTTTGAAGAAAGCATGAATATTGAAGTGATCCGCCGCGTTACCATCGAAAAAGAACTCAGGCGAGCCATTGCCGAGGAGCAATTTGTTTTGTACTACCAACCCCAGGTCGATCCGATAAACAATGTAACGCGCGGGGTAGAGGTGCTCGTGCGCTGGCAACATCCCGAAAACGGTTTGGTGTCGCCGGGATATTTCATTGGCATTGCCGAAGATACCGGATTGATCATAGATATTGGCCAGATCGTATTGGAAGAGGCTTGCAAGCAATTTTGCACATGGCGGAATCAAGGAATTACACTGGAATATGTCGCGGTCAATGTATCGGTTAAGCAATTCTGTCATCCGAATTTCTTATCTGCAGTCAAAGCGGCACTGGCAAACCATAACATGCCAGCACACTGTCTCGAGTTGGAAATTACCGAAAGTGTATTAATGGATGATGCCAAAACGGTTATCGATGTGCTAACCGAGTTGCGGCAACTTGGCGTACAACTGTCTATTGATGATTTTGGCACAGGTTATTCATCCATGTCATATCTGGAGCAACTGCCTTTCGATACATTGAAAATCGATATTTCATTCGTGCGTAAAATCGGCGATGATGGCAGCAACGGCGCCATCGCCGCTACCATTGCCGCGATGGCGCATGTGCTGAACAAAAAAATTGTAGCCGAAGGCGTTGAAACACGTGCACAGCTGGAATTTTTGCGCAAGCATGACTGTGAACTCGTTCA
This sequence comes from uncultured beta proteobacterium, assembly GCA_900696615.1. Taxonomy (GTDB): domain Bacteria; phylum Pseudomonadota; class Gammaproteobacteria; order Burkholderiales; family Nitrosomonadaceae; genus Nitrosomonas. The sequence continues at coordinate 15,880 of CAADGS010000016.1, read as the reverse complement.
AGGCTATTTCTTTAGCCGCCCATTGATAGCAGATGAGCTTGCTACGTATATCCGCAATGAGGTCGCACTCAAAACGAACAATGTTCATTTTGCAGATCAGCGTCCCAATAACTCAAACCCGGAATCGCACTTGCAAATCGTTAATGTAGGACAGCGGCGAAATAGCTGATCTGAGTTGTTGAACTAGTTGTTTTGCCTCATCGATATGCGATAAGAATGCAATCGGCAAATCCAGTTCTACGTCGATTTGACCCGCAAGATAATGTAAGGTCACAGCTTCGACCGTATCGCTTGGCAGTTGAGGCCAACATTGCTTGAGTACTGCGATGATGTTTTCCCGCGCAGGAAGATTGTTGCATGGCGATCCCGTTTCATCATCTTCAGGATCGATATGCACTGTCACATCCGTTACACCATCAATGTGTTTGATCAAACGCCGCCGCACGGCATCGCCAATTTGATGACCTTCTGACACGCTCAAACGCGGATCTACTTGAATGTGCACATCAACAAAGGCATTGCTTGCGCTTTTACGGGTTCTCAGTGTATGTGTCGAACGCACGCCTTTCACAGTGTGGATATGATTACGAATGGCCATGACCTTCTCGGGATCCAGTGCCGTATCAATCAATTCGCGGGTGCTGGAGCGAATCAAACCTAAGCCAATGTGGGCGATCATTGCTGCCACGACTATAGCGGCCACCGCATCGAGATAAGGATAATCCAGCATCACGCCGGCAATCCCGATTAGCACCACAATGGAAGAAAAAGCATCGGAGCGGCTATGCCAGGCATTCGCCCTCAGCATGTCGGAGCGCAATCGTCGTGCCGCAGCGATCGTATAGCGATAAACCCATTCTTTGGAAGCTATCGAAGCGAGTGCAACCAGCAATGCCAGCAGCGTAAAATCCATCAAAACATTAGGATCATTTAAGCGCTGTATCGCGCTATATGCAATGCCGCTGGCGATAATGGCCAAGACTACGCCAAGACTGACTGTCGCCAAGGTTTCAATGCGTCCGTAACCATAAGGATAGACTTCATCCGCTTCCTTGTGTGCATGTTTAGCGGCATAAAGCACCATAAAATCGGTTAACAAATCAGAAAAAGAATGGATGCCATCGGCAATCAGCGCTTGCGAATTGACTAGCCAGCCCGTCACAACTTTTGCAACACCCAGTACAAAGTCAATGGCCGATCCAATCAGCGTCACTTTGCGTACATCTTTGTATCGTTGCTGTTGATCTGCCATATTTGCCGTATTCTTGTTGTAACTGTATAAGTGCCAAAAAAGCCTCAAAATATTCTAAGCTATATTGCCGCAATTACTTATCGAGCCGCGAAGGCATGCGTTTATGCTCTGTTTTTGGATGTTGCGCCATATGGCAAGCACGACGGAATGCTTGTAACATCCTTTGCGCACAGCCTAATACCGTATCGGAGGGATATCCGGAAGCACGCCCAACTTCAAAAATTCCGGCAGGCATGCCGGTGAGCAATTCCACTCCTTGCATTACATGCTCCATGGTATAAATCGTAAATAGGCCTTTTTCAACTGCAGCTACGACGGCCGCATCGAGCATTAAATGCTGACGATTGGCATGGGGAATCAATACGCCCTGAGCGCCGGTTAAGCCTTTTTTCTCACATAATTTGAAATATCCTTCGATTTTGTCATTGATACCGCCAATCGGCAATACATCACCAAATTGATTCACTGCACCTGTAACTGCAATGCTCTGATTAAGCGGCAGTTCCGCGAGCGACGACAGCAGTGCGTAAAATTCCGCGCACGAAGCGGAATCGCCTTCAATAGGTGAGTATTCCTGTTCGAAAACAATGGATGCGCTCAATGCCAACGGTGCAATATGGGCAAATAGCGCGGTTAGATAATTTTGCAGAATCAATACGCCTTTATCGTGAATCGGACCCGTCATGTCGACTTCCCGCGCGATATTCACCACACCCTCTTCACCGGCGAAAGTACGCGCGGTTATCCGAACTGGTGTTCCGAAGCAATGATCACCTAAATCGATTTGTGTCAATGCATTGAGTTGTCCAATTCGATCACCTTGTAAGGCAATAGCGATTTCACCTTCGAGTATCGCTTCTTGTAAACTTAAATCCGGGTAATTGTGACGCAATGTGCGCGCTTGCAGGGCCGCATCGATATCCGCTACGCCTACACGTTGCCCCTGACGCGCTTCGCATAGCGCAGCACTTTCTACGATCAACATTTCAGTACGGCCGAAAATCGCGCTTTGACGTCTCTGATCTTCGATTTCACGATGCGATTGCTCTAATAAGCGTGCCACTGCTGCCGCTGAGAAATGCGGTAGTTTTAGAGAGGCGCAAATTTTTGCAACAAAGATAGCCGAAGCGCGGTAAGTTTCCGCAGTGGCGATAAAACGATCAGCAAAATCGACTTTTACGCGGAAGCGGCGCATAAATTCCGGATCAATTTCCTGCAGGCTATAATATTCATCCCGTGATCCAATTAAAATTATTTTTACATCGACATCTACGGCTTCCGGTTCAAGTGCAACCGGCGCATTCGACGTCAATGCGGAACCGGGTTCTTCGATTTGCAAGCGCTTACTGCGTAAAAAACGCCGCAACTTAACCCATAGCTGATTATCCGTCAGTAAATCAGTCAAATGCAGCATCAAGAAGCCACCATGTGCTTTAAGCAGGCTGCCTGCACGGATACGCATGAAATCCGTTTTAACTTTGCCGTTTTCAAATTGGTAGTCAATCCCCCCAAACAGCGCATAGGAGGATGGATTATCTTCAATGATGACCGGTGCCGCTTGCAAATCGGTATTGTCCACTATGATATTGATTTGATAGCGTGCAAATAATTGCTGCAATTCAAATTCGTACTTTTCATCATCGGCGGGACTATTTTCAAACAAAGCCAGATTATCAAGCATATCCAAAGCCACCTGCTTCAAATGCATGTTAAGACGATGATTGCTTTTAAGCTGTATTTGCAAGCCTTCCTGAATAAATTTCACGGCGCGGTGCACGATCGGTTGCACGCTCCGGCGCTTCAATGCAAGCAACGCAACGTCTTTGTCGCGATCAATCTTTCGGATTTCTTCAAAATAGACTGTAATCGCTTCATGCAATTGCTGTTCTGCTTGCTCAATTTCAGTTCTACGCGCCTTGGGTAACTTCAGCAAACGCTCCTCGCTCAGAATTTCATTATTTTCATCCAGCATAGTAAAAATTACTTGCTCATTTTCACGGTGAATCGTGAAATGCAGCGATTCGGCAACTTGGTTAAGTTTTGCATAGGCTTTGGCGGCTTCAATACGAATTTTCTTTTCAATACGTCCGCTCTTTACCTTAAAATCCTGTCCGTTTATGCATTGCGTAATCTCCGCCGGTAATGTTTTTGCCAATTGCAATAAAGCTTGTCGCAACAGTCGGCCTTGTCCTGCCGGTAAATGTAAAGCCAATGGTTTCTCTGGCGCACTAAAATTATAGAGATAACACAGATCCGGCGGCACTTGCCGTTCCGCTGCGGCTGCACTCATTGCTTGATGCAGTAATGAAGATCTGCCCGATCCGACTTCTCCTAGCACAAATAAATGATAATCAGCTTGCCGCATGCGCAAACCAAAACGAGCGGCGACTTCAGCTCTTTCCTGTCCAATCCAGGGCACTGGTTGTTGCAGTAATTCCGAAGTATCTAAAAATCCCAGCGAATCCGGGATAATGGTAATGCGTAATTGGGATGTATTGAGAGATAACGTCGACATGATGAAGTCAATAACAAATTGAGCGTTCGGTTGCTTTTCTGACTGCAATTGTACCGATTTACCGCTGATCGCATGGTAAAAGAATAAAAATTAAATTTCATTATCATTTATAAGACAGTTTGATTTAAGGCTTCTTGGGTATTTCGATTTTGGTTACAGCAGAAGATTTACGGCACGGATTTGCGCAGATTCTGTGCTTCGTTCAAAATGAGAAAGAAGGAACATTCGATAATTATAGTAATAGTAAACGCGTTAAAAATTTTCATAAGATGATGAAATATGAAAGTATGGCAAGAAATCAGTGCACAAATCGCATCAACCACGCATAATCAATTTTTAGTCGAAAAAAGCGTTTTGCTAGGCGGCGGTTGCATCAATCGAGCTTATTGCATTAGTGGCAACGATCAGCGATATTTTCTCAAACTCAATACACCGGATAGCCTTACAATGTTTGAGGCTGAGGCTACAGGTTTAATGGAAATTTTCCAATCGCAAACCTTACATGTTCCTATGCCCATCTGTTATGGCCAGAATGCTGAATTTGCTTGGCTCGTTCTCGAATTTATTAGCCTTGGCAGCGGTAACCGGGACAGCGCAACGAAGTTGGGATTGCAATTAGCCGCCATGCATCGTACAACATCCAAACATTTTGGCTGGATACGCGACAATACCATCGGGAAAACGCCGCAAATCAATACGCCGTCTGCAAATTGGCTCGAATTCTGGCGTACTCAACGTTTAGGTTATCAATTAAAGCTTGCCAAAGTGAACGGCTTTCGTGGCAAACTGCAAACTCTGGGAGAGCGGCTACTCGACAATCTGGATAAATTATTAACGTCATCGCCAATTCCATCGCTGCTACACGGCGATTTGTGGAGCGGTAATTATGCTTTCGATAACATAAATGACCCGGTTATATTCGATCCTGCTGTCTATTACGGCGATCGTGAAGCGGATATTGCAATGACCGAGCTTTTCGGTGGCTTTCCAGCTGATTTTTATTCTGCATATCGACACGATTATCCGCTGGATTCGGGGTATAATATCCGTAGAATAGTCTATAATCTTTATCATATTTTGAATCATTTAAATCTTTTTGGCGGCAGTTATGGCCATCAGGCGGAACAAATGATCAATTTTTTGCTTGCTGAAATTCGCTAATGAACACGGGAGGGTACCGCCCTCCCATATGTCCCAATAAAAATTGCCGGAATAGTTCTTTGGTTTACTCTGATTGCTATAAATACTCATGACCAAATATGTTTTTGTTACGGGTGGTGTTGTTTCTTCCTTGGGGAAAGGCATAGCTGCCGCATCGTTAGCGGCGGTACTGGAAACGCGCGGTATCAAGGTAACCATGCTTAAATTGGATCCTTATATTAACGTGGACCCGGGTACCATGAGTCCATTTCAGCATGGCGAAGTATTTGTGACCGAAGATGGCGCCGAAACGGATCTTGATTTGGGGCACTACGAGCGTTTCATCAGCACTCGCATGACCCGGCACAATAACTTCACTACCGGTCAGATTTACGAGAGCGTGATACGCAAAGAAAGACGCGGTGATTATTTAGGCGGTACCGTTCAGGTTATTCCGCATATCACCGATGAAATAAAGCGTTATATTCAGGCTGGCGTCGGCGATGCACAAGTGGCGATCATCGAGATAGGCGGTACCGTGGGCGATATCGAGTCTCTACCGTTTCTGGAAGCGATTCGTCAGATGGCTGTTCAGCATCCACGACACGATACCTGTTTTATTCACCTTACTTTGCTACCCTACATAGGTTCGGCAGGTGAATTAAAAACCAAGCCCACTCAACATTCCGTTAAAGAATTGCGCGAAATTGGTATACAGCCTGATGTTTTATTATGTCGGTCCGACCGTATGCTGCCTCAAGATGAGCGCAGAAAAATAGCACTTTTCACCAATGTGCCCGAAGAAGCTGTGATTTCGGCTATCGATGTAGATTGCATCTATAAAATTCCAGCGTTGCTGCATGAACAAATGCTCGATCAGATTATCTGCCACAAGTTGGATATTCTGGCCAAGCCCGCGGATCTTAGTGTATGGAAAAAACTAGTTTTTGATCTCGAACATCCGAGGTATTCAGTTGATATTGCCATTGTTGGCAAATATGTTGATTTAACGGAATCCTATAAATCACTATCTGAAGCGCTTATCCATGCAGGAATTCACACAGGGAGTCAAATCAATATCACCTATGTTGATTCCGAAGTTATCGAAAAAGAAGGCACAGACTGTTTAATCAATATGGATGCCATTCTTGTTCCGGGTGGCTTTGGCAAACGCGGCGTAGAAGGTAAAATTATGGCGATTAAATTTGCACGCATACACCAAATTCCTTATTTGGGTATTTGTCTCGGTATGCAGCTTGCTGTTATCGAATATGCTCGCAATAAGACGCAAATGAAGGGTGCTCATAGCACTGAATTCAGTCCTGATACGCCTTATCCTGTAATAGGATTGATTACCGAGTGGCGAACTAGGGATGGGCATATTGAAACGCGGAATGAAAATTCGGATATTGGCGGCAGTATGCGTCTAGGAGGGCAGGAATGCCTTTTAAAGAAAGGTTCGCTAGCCTGGAAAATCTATGGGGCCGATAAAATTATCGAGCGACATCGGCATCGTTACGAAGTCAACAATATTTATATCCCTGAACTTGAAAATGCAGGGTTATGTATTACTGGCTTATCCAAAGAAGAAAATCTGTGTGAATTGATAGAACTCCCGCCAGATGAACATCCATGGTTTCTAGGCTGTCAATTTCACCCTGAGTTTACTTCCACTCCACGGCAAGGCCATCCGTTATTCAAATCATATGTTCAAGCGGCCATTAGCTTTTCAAATAGCCAGTCAATTATCAATAATGAAAAATTACATGCAGTACACAATAATTTATAAAGAAATAATTCTTTTCAATTTTTAGTCGATCAGAGCAATTCATTTCAACACAACGTGATGAAATCACAACGGAAATTACACTTAAAATATTAACAACAGGAAAAAAAAGTAGCATGAGTGCAATAGTAGATGTCATTGCCCGTGAGATCCTCGATTCTCGCGGTAATCCAACCATTGAAGCAGATGTATTACTGGAATCAGGCGTGTTAGGCCGTGCATCCGTTCCATCCGGTGCATCCGTTGGAACCAGAGAAGCCGTAGAGTTACGAGATGGCGATGCACAGCGCTACTCAGGTAAAGGGGTGCTTAAAGCAGTCGAAAATGTCAACACTGAAATTTCTGAAACCTTAATGGGTTTGGATGCCATTGATCAGAGTTTTATCGATCAAGCCCTCATCGAACTGGACGATACGGAAAACAAATCGCGATTGGGCGCCAATGCAATTCTGGCAGTATCGTTGGCTGTAGCCAAAGCCGCTGCGGAAGAATCCGGGTTGCCGCTTTATCGATATCTTGGTGGCGCTGGATTAATGTCGATGCCGGTTCCTTTGATGAATCTCATTAATGGCGGTGCGCATGCCAATAACAATATTGATATGCAAGAATTCATGATAGTACCTTTGGGGATTGCAAATTTTCATGATGCCATTCGTTGTGGTGCAGAGGTTTTCGGGGCGCTAAAAAAGCTGATCGATGGAAAAAAAATGCCTACCACAGTTGGCGACGAAGGCGGTTTCGCACCCAATTTGGCAAATAACGAAGCTGCACTGCAATTGATAGTGCACGCCATTGATGCGGCGGGTTACCAGCCAGGCAAAGATGTCGCTATCGGTGTCGATTGCGCCAGCTCAGAATTTTTCCAAGATGGTAAATATCATCTGGTATCGGATGGATTGCATCTGACTTCGGCGCAGTTTGTTGATTACTTATCCTCATGGGTAGACAAGTATCCGATTATCAGTATCGAGGATGGTATGAGCGAACATGATTGGGATGGCTGGGAGTTACTTACTGAGAAGCTGGGAAAATCGATTCAGCTCGTAGGAGATGATATTTTTGTCACTAATGCAAAAATTCTTCAACAAGGAATACAACGAAGAATAGCCAATTCCATACTCATTAAAGTCAATCAGATTGGAACGTTGACCGAAACTTTGGCTGCGATTGAAATGGCTAAGTGTGCTGGATACACTGCTGTCATTTCGCATCGTTCGGGTGAAACGGAAGACACGACTATTGCCGATATCGCAGTTGCAACCAATGCCTTGCAGATTAAAACCGGTTCACTGTCGCGGTCCGATCGGCTCGCCAAGTACAATCAATTATTGCGAATCGAAGAAGATTTGGGGGATTCAGCCCGTTATGCAGGGCGAAATGCATTTTATCAACTTAAATAATGAAATCTTTGGCTTTTATCCTAGTTTTGCTCATTGTATTGCTGCAATATCCGTTATGGTTCGGTAAAGCAAGCTGGATAAAAGTTTTGCAAGTTGAACAGGAATTGGTTGCTGCACGTGAAAATAATTTGCAATTGCAGAATCGTAACAGCATGCTTGAAGCAGAAGTAGACGATTTAAAACAGGGTCTTGAAGCAATTGAAGAACGTGCTCGCAGTGATCTTGGCATGGTAAAGCAAAACGAAATTTTGTTTCAAATCGTTAAGAGCGCTCAACCTTAGCCTTCGCTTTTGCTTACAAACTGTCTACATATAATAATCTATAATGGGTTTGTGCTGCTATTTAACATGCTGTAGTTGTCATGCATCCTTATTTATACCGGTCTTTCTGAACTCAGATTAAAGTTTTTCACCTAATTTTAGGTAATAATTCCAATTTGTCTGACTTAATTCGTTGCTCTTGAAAACAGCCGAGTTGATGTTATATATGATTTCAAAAAATTAATTTGTTACGCTTAATACGCATGGAGTAAAAAAATGAAAAGAATACTGCTTTTTTTAGCAACTAATCTGGCCATTATCGTCGTCCTAAGCATTACTTTGCGCCTACTGGGTGTTGAAAGAATTCTTGATGCACAAGGAAGTGGCCTGGATATCAATTCATTGTTGATATTTGCACTCGTGTTTGGATTTGGTGGTTCGTTTATTTCCCTAGCCATGTCAAAATGGACAGCAAAACGACTCACCGGCGCACAAGTTATCGAAATGCCGCGTAATGCCCACGAACATTGGCTAGTTAGCACGGTGCAACGTCAGGCAAAGGCGGCCGGTATTGGCATGCCAGAGGTTGCTATTTACGATGCACCAGATGTCAATGCATTCGCTACCGGCATGTCAAAAAATGAGGCGCTGGTTGCAGTCAGTACAGGTCTATTGAACAATATGAGCCAAGATGAAGCGGAAGCTGTTCTCGCTCATGAAGTCAGTCATATTGCTAATGGCGATATGGTCACATTGGCCCTGATACAAGGTGTGGTCAATACTTTTGTAATTTTCTTATCACGTGTCATCGGCCATACAGTTGATCGTGTTGTATTTAGAACTGAAGAGGGGCATGGACCGGCTTTCTGGGTTACTACCATTATTGCAGAAATTGTACTGGGCATACTGGCCACCATTATCGTGATGTGGTTTAGTCGCCAACGCGAATTTCGTGCTGATGCAGGTGGCGCAAGTCTGGCAGGTAGAAACAAGATGATCGCTGCATTACGACGCTTACAGATAGCGAGTAAGCAAGCACATTTACCCGATCAATTAGCGGCTTTTGGAATTTCTAGCGGTAAAGGTGCTGGCTTGGCGCAGTTATTCATGTCACATCCACCTTTGGAAGAAAGAATTGCTGCATTGGAAGCGCATCGATAAGTATCTTCCGATAAATGAAAATGCCCCGATACTATAGGGACGGGGCATTTATCAAGCAATAGTTTGATTTATTGGATTTTAAGAAAATATCCGTATCTCAGAAGAAATAATGAATTTACAATATCTTATGGATTACTTAAGACGCTAATTAAGTAAAATCCAGTTCCGGTTTTATCAAGCCGCAGCGCGACTCTGATCGCGATGCTTTTTGATTAAATCATAAGCAGCCTGTACTTCTTTTGCTTGCTCAGTTGCTACTGCAATCATTTCCTCCGGCACCCCTTGTCCCATTAATTTGTCCGGATGATATTGACTCATTAATTTACGATAAGCGCGTTTGATTTCCTGATCGGTGCTATTTTTACTAAGTCCTAATGCTTTATAAGCATCATCCAATGCATTCACGGACGTACTCCGCCCGCCGGCAAAATGGGCCTGATTTAACACCATATCCAACAATTGGTTAAAAGCTGTTTGACTATAGCCCAAGCGGCCAGCGACTGCTCGGAGTAGTTCTTCTTCAGCACCATTCAAATGACCATCGGATAATCCCATGATAATCAAATAAACCAAAAGCATTTGCTTCAAACTATGAGAATAACCGCATATGGCAAGAAATTCGTCGATTTTTGGGTGAATATCATAATCGGGCGAAGCACCTTGTTTAAATAATGCAATTGCTCTTAGGCGATGATCAGACGACATACCCAGTTTTGACATGAATTGCTCAACGTGGGACACCTCGGTCTCTGAAACACGCCCATCCGATTTAGCCAACTTGCCCATTAATATAAAAACAGTCTCCAGAAAAACAGACTGACGGCGCGGCGTATTAAAAGGATTCATACCTGCGGGTCCGAAATCTCTGTAACGATCGATAAAAGCGCCGGTAATAAAGCCTGCGATGGCACCGATTAGTCCAAAGATCATGAAGCCAAGAAGTGCACCAAGTATCCTAAACAATATGATTTCCAAATTGAGAAATGAAAAGAAACATAAACATGAATTGTTAAATCCAACAATGATTGATTAGCAGGCTACTTTAAACCTTAGGATTTCTGCGCCCACTGTTCGGGCGTCATCGTTTTCATCGATAATGCATGAATTTCCTGTTTCATTTTATCGCCTAATGACTTGTATACCAATTGGTGCTGTTGCACCGTATTTTTTCCTATGAATTGAGCACTTACAATTAGTGCCTCAAAATGGCGCCCATCATCGCCAGCTACTTGCACGTATTCGCAGGGTAGCGACGATTCAATATGCGCTTTGATATTTTCTGCTGAAATCATTTTAAATCTCCTTGTTACGGTATTAATAATAATCTTATTGTCGTTCTCACGATTCAATGGCGAAGCTTATATCCACTTCTCAGTAGCCGTATAGTAAACGTGGAAATTAGGATTAAACATATTGCCACAATTCCGAGACTAACATAAGGTGAAATATCGGATACGCCAAAAAAGCCATAACGAAATCCATCAATCATGTAGAAAAACGGGTTGAGATGAGACAATACTTGCCAACTCACGGGTAATGAATGAACGGTATAGAATACACCCGACAAAAAAGTCAGCGGCAGAATAATAAAATTTTGGAAAGCTGCCAATTGATCGAATTTATCGGCCCAAATGCCGGCAATTAACCCCATTGCACCGAGTATCGCGCTTCCCAGAATCACGAACAGAAATGCCCATATTGGCAATTGTAGTGGCACCTCAAAAAAGATCAACGTAACCAAATAAACACCAAGGCCAACCAATAATCCACGGGCAATGGACGCTAGGATATATGCAAAAAATATTGCACGATAAGATAAGGGCGACAACAAAATAAACACGATATTGCCGCTAATTTTTGATTGTATGATGCTGGACGAAGAATTCGCAAATGCGTTCTGGATCACAGCCATCATTACCAGTCCAGGAATAAGGAAAACGGTGTACGGCACATTTGGATAGACTTCTACATGTGCCTCCAAAACATGAAAAAAAATCAGCAAGTAGAGTAACGTAGAAACCATTGGTGCCAGAATCGTCTGAAAGCCAACTTTCCAAAACCGTAGTAATTCTTTATAAAGCAATGTGATAAAACCTGTCATGTTAATTAATTTCAGCCGTTTCTCATGAGTCTAACAAAAACATCTTCCAAATCTGGTTGTTGTAAGTGCATTTCCAGTATTTGGATTTGTTCGGATCTTAATGCCGATAAAATAAATTCCATCCGCGCGTAGTCGTTGATCCGCAGTTCATACATGCCGCCGCTGTGATTAATTTGTAGTGCTTGCAGTGATTTTGGCAATGTGTCCGGCAGCAATCTTAATCGCAAAGAATTGCCCGAAGTTAGTTTGCCAATAAGATTTTGCGTGTTATCTAGCGCAATAATTTTGCCTTCTTTAAGCATTGCTACACGATTACAAAGGGTTTCCGCCTCTTCCAGATAATGCGTAGTCAGTACCACGGTGTGTCCGTCGCGGTTTAGTTGCTGGATGAATTCCCATAATGTTTGGCGTAATTCAACATCCACACCTGCTGTTGGCTCATCCAGAATAATCACCGGCGGTTTATGCACCAGTGCCTGCGCAACCAGGACTCGGCGTTTCATACCACCGGATAATGCACGCATATTGGCATCCGCCTTATCGGTAAGATCCAAACGTTCGATGATTTCATCGATCCAGCAAGTATTATCCTTAATACCGTAATAACCGGATTGGATCCGCAATATTTCACGAACCGTGAAAAAAGGATCAAACACCAATTCTTGCGGAACGATCCCCAAATTGAGACGCGCTTGCTGATAGCTAGTAGTGACATTGTGTCCCATCACCTTCGCTGTTCCGCAATTGGCAATAGAAAGTCCGGCAATGATACTGATTAATGTTGTTTTGCCAGCACCGTTAGGACCCAACAAAGCAAAGAATTCGCCGCAGTGAATTTCCAGATCGATATCTGTCAAGGCCGAAAAGCTGCCATACCGTTTACATACTTGCTTGATTTCAATGGCTGGCGGCATCAGATGATTTAATACTTCACAAACGCATTATAATCAAATCAAACAGCGGCTTGATCGGACGTGGGATCCTTAGGGGTTGTAATCAGCTCTGCGGCACCGTACAACTGAATTAAGCTCTCGAGATTTGCTGGTAAGTTAATGAACTGCACATGCAGATCTTTTTTCCGCGCCGCGCGCAACCATTCAAAAAGCATGCTGATAGCTGAAGAATCAACTTCGGTCACCTGAGCAAGATCAACAATATGGTGATGCTCATTCAGCAGTGCCATGCCGCGTTGAGTTATAACAACAACATCATCAATGGTTACAGCACCCTGTACCAAGATTTTCTCTTTCTCTGTGTAAACCGAAGCCATGAATAAAATGCGGGTTAAATTACTTTTTTCCCTCGAGGGATTTATTTTTGTCGGTAAGAGTTTTTAATAATCCTTCGATACCACCCTTACGAACTTGGCTGTTGAATGTGCCGCGATAGTTGGTCACCAAACTGACGCCACTTACCGTGACATCGTAAACCTTCCAACCATCCGGTTTTTTTTCCATGCTGTAATCGATCGGTACGGGTTGTTTGCCTTTTCCTTGGATGACCACGGTACGCACCGTAGCTTCGTTACCATCGGGTTTGGTATGCGCCTGGTTTACTTTGATAGTTTCGTCGTGATAGGTAGTTAATGCATTTGAATAGGTACGTACCAGTAATGTGCGAAATTCGTCTACCAATTTAGTTTGCTGTTCCGGTACGGCCGATGACCAGTGCTTTCCCATTGCTAATTGGGTCATACGGGTGAAATTGAAATGCGGCAAAATTTTGGTTTCGATCAAATCGAGCATTTTTTCCTTGTTGCCATTTTTTAATTCTTCATCCTTCTGAATGATCTCGATCACTTCCCGAACTGTTTTATCGACCAGTCTGTCAGGCTCAAGATCCATTGCCAATACAGTAGATACTTGAAAACAAAAAAACATCATCAACAAGATTGCTGCAAAATTCTTATTCATTATTGCCTCACAATTTTTTAATCATCGTTTTAAAAATTCTAGCGATAATAATGTAACCACAGTTCTTTAGCAAAATTTCTCTATTTAAAATTCAAACAAAGCTATTCAGTTTTTCAAACAGTCTGCCGCGCTTATCACATGCTGCATTATTTTAGCACCTGACACTGCTACTTTAGCTGAAAAAATTAACCTATTTAATGGTTATGAATGATACCTCTCTTTAAAATGATTCTTCATCATTAAAGGCAATTCCAACCACTGCAATTATAAGTTTAGAAATAACTTTTATTTATGAACATGTTTCTTTCATAACACATCTTCTAAAGGTATTAGCTATGTATACGTCTTTTCTCCGGAATTTATTGTTAACATTTTGTTTCGTAAGTATTATATTGTTAATTAGCGCGTGCAACAGCATACCCAAACCGGTCGGAGAACTGGCCAGTGCAAAAGCACAAATTGAGACTGCTGAAACCAATGATGCCAATCATTTTGCACCGGTAGAACTTGATCGCGCAAAAACTAAATTGAATGAGGCCGAGAAAGCAGCAGATGAAAAAAATTACGCAACTGCTAAGCGTCTTGCTGATGAGTCGTTATCTGATGGCAAATTAGCCACTGCCAAAGCAAGCGCGGCAAGAGCCCAAAAATCAGCGCAGGACATGCGAGACACGATACAAACAATGGGACAAGAATTAGAACGCGTTCAGCGATATTAGGTAATAAAACTTTCTGAAATTCTGACACTATTTTCAACCTTCATAAAGGCCATCTTATTATGACATTATCAATCTATAAATTTTTAATTATGGCTTTCCTTTCAACTGCGATATTGGCTTGCGGAGGGCCTGTCAAAAAGAACGTTGCATTGATCGAAGCTGAGTCCGCGCTTGTTCGGGCCAAAACGGATCCACAAGTTATTCAACACGCTTCAAAACAACTGGATGATGCGGAAATAACCTTGAGGCAAGCGGCTAAAGCAGAATCTGAAGAAAAAATGAATACGCTGGCCTACATAGGAAATAATGAAGTACTTACCGCATTGGAAGTGAGAAATTTGAAGCAAGCCGAAACTGAAATGGCGCGATTGAATGAAGCATCGGGGCAACTTGCATTGCAATCCCGTGAACGCGAAACACAAAAAGTTTTAATAGAAAAATCGCAATTGGAGCAGCAGTTGGCGGAACTGCAAGCAGAAAAGACTGAACGTGGAATGGTCATGACACTCGGTGATGTCTTATTTGCCACCGGAAAAGCAGACTTGATGCCGGGAGCGATTACTATGGTTATGCGTTTGGCACAATTTATGCAGCAATATCCCGAAAAAAGACTCGTTATTGAAGGCCACACCGATTCTACCGGTAGTGCAGCATTTAATTTACGTTTGTCAGAAGATCGAGCTAATGCCGTACGTAATGTCCTTTTATCAGAAGGGGTAGCGGGTAATAGAATTGAAACGATTGGCTATGGCATGAGTAAGCCCGTTGCCGCCAATAATACTGCAGAAGGTAGGCAACAAAACCGAAGAGTCGAGGTGATTATTCGATAATATCCGCTTTAGTCGAAAATAAATGAATTCGAAATTAGCAAAATTGGCATTTCTTAATACTAAGTTATAGCGGTGATGCGGTGATGATTAATGGATCCGATGAGATCGATGTCAAAGAACATTGCATCCTCTGACTTAGCATTGAAGAAGTAAGGGCTGGTTATGTTTTGGAATGGATAGATCGGTAGTAAGTACTAATTTTGCTGGAGCCCACATCAAAATTATCCTGCCAATGAATTCTAAAATAGCATACTTTTGACATTAAAAGGCTTAGTGATCGCATCGTGAGTCAAATTAATCACTTCCGGATAACCCGCGGCAATTCATGAGGGAATAGAAAGCTTTGGTTGACTCCTACAGACTCGCATGTGTTATACTCCTTCAAATCTGACGCGGGGTGGAGCAGCCTGGTAGCTCGTCGGGCTCATAACCCGAAGGTCGTAGGTTCAAATCCTGCCCCCGCAACCATCTTATCCTTACTAAGAATCGCCGTTTCATGCGGCTTTTCAGCTGATTCAGATTTACGGGATGAACGTGCATTTAGGTTAACCATCTCGTTCTTGTCTGACAAATCCTCTTTCGAGGAAATTTCGTCAGCATTAGAATCTTCCTGCCAACCATGTTTTTGATCACCTGATTCGGTCATCATTTTGACTTGCTGCAACAAAGGATCGTAATCGCTAATCTTTTGCTGCTTGCCTGCCGCAACTGTCAAAATTCCGGCAAGGTCGCCATGCAGGTCGATGGCGTATTCTGTTCCTGACGCTTTGGGCGTTAGTACAATCTTATCAATGAGGCCTCTG
>CAADGS010000015.1 GCA_900696615.1 uncultured beta proteobacterium | reverse complement strand
CTTCTATAACAGGCAGCGTAGGCAGGAAAGATTAGGTTATCTGTCACCAGCACAATTTACGCAGCGATACTATGCAAAGCTAGCCGCTGCTTAAACACATGGACTCCATTTTTGACAGCACACCTCAGTATGTTTATGTCTGGGCTGATGGAATCTACAGCACCGTGAGAATGGATGACCGGTTATGTCTTCTGGTGATTATCGGTTCAGATGAAACCAGACGTAAGGAATTACTGGTGTTGTCTGACGATTATCGTGAGTCAGAAGCGAGTTGGACGGAAGTGTTGATGGACCTGAAACAGCGTGGCCTTGAAAAAGCGCTTAGACTGGCTGTCGGTGACGGCGCACTGGGATTGTGGAAAGCTGTTGCCAAATGTTGGCCAGATACCGACCAACAGCGCTGCTGGGTACATAAAACTGCCAATGTGCTGGAAAAACTGTCCAAAGCCATGCAGACCAAGGTCAAGGAAGTGCTACACAATATCTGGCAGGCGGAAACACGGGAAAAAGCGTATGAAGCATTTGATAACTGTATTGAGCGCTTCAGCCCGAAATATCCAAAAGCGATGCAGTGCCTGGAAAAGGATAAAGACTCCATACTGGCCTTCTATGACTACCCTGCAGAAAACTGGCAGCACATTAGAACAACCAACCCGTTCAAGTCTGTCTTTGCAACGGTTCGGCTGAGAACAGCCAAAACTAAAAACTGTGGAAGCCGGACGACCACTTTGACAATGGCGTTCAAACTGATGGAAGTAGCACAGAAAAAATGGTTCCGACTAAGGGGTTATAAATTTTTAGCGGATGTTGTGCAGGGCATCAAGTTCGTTAACAGTGTTAAACAAAATGGAGATCAAAAACAGCAAGCCGCTTGATTCTCCATACGCCAGATTTGACTATAACTCACTCAAACTTGGTATCTGATGCTGCCTTTAGGCAGCGCCAGCCTTCGCCCCTTTGAGGGGCTAACAAATATAAGCCTCCGGCTTTGCCGGAGGTGATTAAACTTAAATATTCCATATAACTATATGAAGTCGAATAAAGTAAGACTAGAAATTTTAATATAGGATTGCTGTGCAGCTTGGAGATAGAGCTGCTGTCTCTGTAAGTCAGAAATAGCTTTAGCAAAGTCAACATCCTGCAAATCTGAAAGTAATTTTTCAAATTGAATGTCTTGATCGCTTCCGACATTTTCCAAACTATCTATTTCTTGAAGTCTTGCACCAATAGAAGATTGCTTTTCAAGAATATTGTCCATACTATTATCAATATTCTGAAGTGTTGAACTTAAAATATTTGCTAGACGAGTTCCCCCTGGTTGGCCACTTGAAGGTGCTTCAAGTGCTGTAATTAAACTAGAAATTGTTTCAAAAACACTTTGATTTCTACTTGGAGATACAGTAAATCTATCCCCATTATCTGGATCACCTTTAATATTTACTTGTATTCCGTCAAAGCTAATTGTACTGTTATTAACATAGGAATTTCCTGATGACACTGTTACTCCTGTAGTTGTGTCAAGAATATCGTAAGTTGTAATACCGCTCGTCACGGTAAAGTTTATCTCATAGCTACTTCCAGTAAGACTTGCTGGTGTAATAACCGAACCAACATCGATGATACCTGTACCCGTATTTTGCGAGTTGGCTTCAGTTGCGAAAACACCATTTCCATTCTTGATGCGTTCAAAAATATTTGTTCCTGAATCGCTAACTGCGAGTTGCCGAGACGGTCCAACCTGATGAAGTCTTTGACCCTGATCACCCATGTATTGCACAGCTAATCCAGTTTGTGCGAATGGTTTTGTATTTCCTTGGTATCCTGAGAAAAGATATTGTCCTTTTTCATCAGTGGTATTAGCAAGCCCCACAAGTGACTCCAATTGGCTGCGTATCTCTATGGCCAGAAGCTTTCTGTCAGTATTAGTAAAAGATGGGTTTCCGGCATTAACTGCTGATTCACGTACATCGTGCAGTAACGAAGTTACTTCTTTTAAGATATTTTCTTCCAGACTTAACGAAGCGCTTGCACTGGTACGGTTAACTGAGTATTGGTCATTTAATGCTGCCGCCTGTGAAATATTTAATGCTTGTGCAGAAGAAATTGGGTCATCTGAAGGCGTTAAAATACGTCTACCCGTAGAAAGTTGTTGTTGAGTTTTAATCAAAGCCTCTTGTTGCTGAAGCATTAAGTTTGTACCTGTCTCATAAATTGTATTTGAACTAAGGCGCATATTAGGATTCCTCTTTCTATGTTTAACCAATTCTTAATATTGAATCAAACAGTGTATTGCTGATATCGATAATCTTACTCGAAGCTTGAAAAGCTTGTTGGAAACGTAGTAGATTGGCTGCTTCTTCATCCAAATTAACACCCGATATTGACTGAATTGACTGTTCTGTCTGTGCCAGTAAATTTGCTTGAGCTTTACTGGTTACTTCCAGTTCGCGAGTTTCATTACCAATTCTACTCACAAGCTGTCCATAAGCCGATTGAAACGTTGCAGCCCCATTCTCCATCGTATTAATCGACTGCAACCCACTCAGCAATAAAATATTCCGGTTATCAGCTGATCCACTATTATTAGGAGTAACTGTGAAAACATCACCTGCAGCTGGATCGCCATTAATTTGAAAAGTATATCCATTAAAGCTAATATCCGCTCCAGCAGTATATACTTGATTTGTGGCAGGTAATCCGGTACCTATGCCGACGACATCATACTGTCCATCATAGGGTGAATGGAAAGTGATAGCTAGCGGCTGTTGAAGATTGGTATCAACCGGGAACGAGTCTACAGTTCCTGCACTGATTGTTCCTGTACCTATATTTGTCAAAGCTGCATTAGTTCGATTAGGGCTAGCTGCAGCAATCTTATTTGTGTCTGTAATATTTACTGATATATTTTTAGCACCATTAGCAGTTGGTTGAATAAGAAATCTTTCATTCGCTAGCAGATTGGCATTTGTAATTGAAACGCCATCCATTGTCAGCGGTGACATCAATGTTGGAGTGGATGAAGTACTAATGGAACTATTATCAGATAATCGTGTAAGTGTATAGTCTGTTCCATCATATGAGAATCGATAATCACTTGTTGTTAATGCACCAAAATTACTTATGCTTACAGCAATTTCAGACGATGAGTCATTAGTGGTTGAAGAGATAATCTTGGGAGAAGGTACAACAAAAAATTCTTCTCCCATTTTTCCATTTAGATCAATACCTAACTGATGTTGTTCATTAAATGTTTGTGCCAGAGTGATAGCGATTCTTCCGAGAGAGTTCTGTACACTATCCAACGAAGAATTTCGAAAGGCGAGCATTCCTCCTAAAGTTCCGCCTGTAATCTGATTTTCTGGCAACTGAATACTATTACTGCCGCTAGCTAAAGCAATTGTTAAATTTCCAGGATTATCCGGAAATGGTATAGCTTGTAATGATAATGTTTGAGATCCTACAACTAGTGCTTGTCCATTGCCTACAAAAACATTTATTGATCCATCACTTTGCCTCACCGTATCAGTATTAATCAACTTACTTAATTGATTAATAAGCTCATCTCTTTTATCCAATAAATCATTTGCTGGTTGACCCCCAGCTGCGCCTTCTGCAAGCAAAATTTGATGGTTAGTTTCCGCGATTTGGCCAGCCACTGAATTTATTTCAACAATACTGCTTGTAATTTGAGAATTTACGTTTTCACGGATTTGGGAAATACGTTGATCTAAACTCTGGAAGCGTGATACGAGCGATTCTGCATTACTTACCATCGCCTGACGTGACGGAATCACTGAAGGGTTAGTTGCTACATCTTGTATGGCACTAAAAAATTTCTGGAGTGTTGGAGAAAGTCCAGAAGTGGCTTCGGAAAACATGTTATCCAATTGTTTTATTTGTGCATAATTACTATCCAATGATTGGCTTTGCGTTTGAATTTGTAATGATTGATTAACGAGAAACTGATTGTAGATTCGTTGTACCGTATTTGTATGAACGCCACTCCCAATAAATCCAGCGCCCGTAGAATGTGCAATATTTGTGTTAAGAATTACTTGCTGACGTTTGAAACCTGGCGTATTAGCATTGCTAATGTTATGACCAGTTGTTTGCAATTGATTCCGGGCAGCTAATAAACCAGTAATTCCGATGTCAAGAATACTATTTCCCATGATGTATATTTATTCTTAATTTGTACAAAGCTTATATGGATTAATATCGGCAAATTCAAAAAAGAGTTAATTTAATTGATACTTATCAAATTACTTCTCGACGTTGTAAAATTTCACTATTAAGTATCCGAATTAACTTTTCTGCGTAAAGTGGATCAGTTGCATATCCTGCGCGTTGCAAGCCGTTTGCAAATGTTGCAGCATCATTGGATTTTACAACGTTGATATAACGTGGATTGTCGAGCAGCAATCTGGCATAATCATTAAATGCTTCAGCATATGAATTATAAGCACGAAACTTTTCAATCATTTTGCGAGGATTACCATTGACATATTCAGTGGTTATTGTCTCAACCACATCTCCTTTCCAGTTTGTACCTGCTTTGATACCGAATAAATTGTAGCTTGGGCTATTATCTGCTCTGCGAATCTCATGTTTACCCCAGCCGCTTTCTAGTGCAGCTTGTGCAAGCATGAAATGAGGTGGAATACCGGTGGTTTGCGATACATTTTTTGCATGTGGTAACAATTTATCGATAAAATTTGATGAATTGTTAGATAGTTTTCTAACCTTATCTTCTGATTGAGAAGCGATAGAAGACTCTTTGGCAACGAAATTACTTGTGCTTAGTGAAGCCTCTGAATTAGTCGAGGCTTGAGAGTTGGCCCATAGTTGCCTTGACGTATCATTTGGATGTTTATTGTTAATTATTGGCGAGTGACTAATAGTATTAATCGTTGTTAAAATAGCATCTGCTTTATTAAAAGAAGTTTCCAACTCAATTCCATCATTTGCTCGAGCTAACTGTTTAACCATCATATCGGCAATACCTACTCCTTTAGAAGAAATGTGCTGAGCCAGCTGCTGATCGTACATCTGAGTAATGAATTGAGTTTGTTGGCTATCAAATAATCCATCTTTTGGTGTGGCGTCACGCATGCTTTTTAGTAGCATATGCATAAATATCGCTTCAAATTGTTGTGCTACTTGATGCAAAGCTTCATCCGGATTTTGCTTTGCTAAGAGATGTAGGTCATTAATACTCTTGGTATCAATCGCAAGTTTACTCGAGGTATCTGGCGAAATAATCATTTTCTTATATGCACCCTATAATTAAATAATCTCTAGATCGGCACGTAATGAACCTGATGCTTTTAAAGCCTGGAGTATAGATAGCAAATCTTGCGTAGTTGCACCAATCGCAGTTAATGCTTTTACAACTTCTCCCAGATCTGCTCCATTAGGTAAAAGCATTAAATTTCCCTCATCCGAGCGAATTTCAATTTGAGATCGCTGAGTAATTACTGTTTCGCCTCTTTGTGCAAATGGGCCAGGTTGACTGATTACAGGCTCAGTATTGATAATTATTGACAAATTACCATGTGCAACCGCGCTGCTCTCAAGTGTTACAGCTTGATTCATAACTACCGAACCTGTTCGAGAGTTAACAATAACTTTTGCTGAGGCTTTTGCAGGCATTACATCGAGACTCTCAATTCGAGAGATGAACAAAATACGCTGACTCGTATCAATCGGTGCTTTTACTTGGATCATTCGGCCATCAACTGCAGTGGCCGCAGAGGGATAAATTCCGTTTATGGCATCAACAATACGATGTACTGTTGTAAAATCAGTTGAATTAAGTTCAAGGTTGATATAATCACCTTGTCCAATAGTTGTAGGAACTTCGCGTTCTATTATCCCGCCGCCACTAATTCGTCCGACACTTAAATGATTAACTTGTACACTACTTCCACCTGCGGCAGCACCAATTCCGCCGACCAGAACATTACCTTGGGCCATTGCGTAAACCTGATTGTCAGTACCCTTGAGAGGCGTCATCAACAATGTTCCCCCGCGCAAACTTTTCGCATTACCCATTGAAGATACGGTGACATCAATATGTTGGCCAGGTTTAGCAAATGCAGGTATTGTCGCTGTTACCATTACAGCAGCAACATTACGAAGCTGTAAATTTGTGCCTGGCGGCAAATTAACACCTAATTGCCCAAGCATATTAATGATGCTCTGTACCGTAAATGGTGTTTGGGTCGTCATATCGCCACTGCCGTCCAGGCCTACAACTAACCCATAGCCAATTATTTGATTATTGCGAACTCCCTGAATGGATGTTAGATCTTTGATACGATCCGCAATGCAAAGACTAGAGAAAAAAATAATAATGATAAGAAAAAGGCAAGTAATTAGAGTTTGTGCTTTCATAATTGTTAATTTCGACGTATAACTATTATTTTTAGTTATATACAGTTTCTAAAAAGGCGAGACTGTAAGGAAGAAACGTGACAACCATCCCATCGTTTGCGCTTCATCTATATAACCATTCGCGCGATATTCAATACGCGCTTCAGCAATTTGCGTCGAAGAAATTGTATTTCCAATAATATGAATCGGATTGATCACACCCGACAGCCTTATAAATTCGTGTCCTTGATTAATCCCGATCTGTTTTTCTCCACTAACAACTAGATTGCCGTTCGGTAAAGCTTCTATGACTGTTACTGTAATTGTCCCAGTAAAATCGTTTTTACTAGAACTCGCACCATTGCCTTCGAACTTATTGTTAGAGTTAGCCTCAATTGTTGCATTTTTCTGCAAAAGACTTAACGGTACGCCCAAAAGGTTAGGTACTGAAAAATCAATGCCTCCAGCGCGATCGACACTACTTCCTGAACTCTTACTGGCATTTGTTTTTTCTCTTAAAGTTACAATGATCGTATCGCCAATGCTTCGTGCTCTCCGATCTTCGAATAAAGGTGTATATCGAATTCCATTTATAGTGCTGTTAACAGACTGAAATATCGCTCCATTGGGTTGGATTACTCCACTAGCTGATTGAGGCGGTCGAAGCGAATAAGGCTGATAAGTAGTTGTTGAAGGTGTCATTGCGCAACCTGATCCCAGCAGACTAACAATTAGAAGATAAATTAAATGATTCAGATTTTGTTTTGTCAGATTAGCTTTGATCATGTCATTACTCCAGTAAATTTAGTCAAATCACAGTTGCGCTAATCTTTGTAACATTTGATCTGAAGTTTCAATCGATTTGGAATTCATTTCATAAGCACGTTGTGTTTGAATCATACTAACCAATTCTTCCACGACATTTACATTAGAAGTTTCGACAAAGTTTTGTTCTAATAGACCGAGTCCATTGGTGCCTGGAGCATTCTGATTCGGTGCGCCACTCGATGCTGTTTCCATATACAAATTTTCACCCATTTTTTGCAATCCTGCCGGATTAATGAAACTTGTTAACTGAATATTACCTACTTGAATCGGTGTAGTAGATCCTGCAACAGTTGCAGATACTGTACCATCACGAGCTATTGTGATATTTATAGTATTGGGTGGCACAACAATTGCTGGTTGAACTGGATATCCACTCGATGTTACAAGTTGACCATTAAGATCTGATTGAAAAGCACCGTCACGTGTATAAGCTGCGGTGCCATCTGGTAGCAATACCTGAAAAAAACCTATACCTCGAATTGCGACATCCCGAGGATTATCAGTTTTCTGAAGATCTCCTTGAGTAAATATGTTTTCAGTTGCTACTGGTTTAACACCCGTTCCTAATTGCAAGCCAGAAGGTAGTTGGGTCTGTTGAGAAGACTGTGCCCCTGGTTGACGTATATTTTGATACAACAAATCCTCAAAAACTGCACGAGCTCGTTTGAATCCATTTGTACTAACGTTGGCCAGGTTATTGGCAACCACATCCATTTTAGTTTGTTGTGCATCAAGTCCTGTCTTTGAAATCCATAGTGAACGTATCATAATAGGTAACCTATTGAATTTTATTAAATTAAACTCTTACAACCATTATTTCGCTAGCTTGTTCTGCATTACGCTGCGCACTTTCCAGCATTTTCATTTGCATATCAAATTGGCGAGCAAGCGCAATCATGCTGACCATTTCATGTACAACGTTTACGTTACTACCTTCAAGCGTTCCATCTATAAGCCTAACTCTGGCGTCAATCGGTGCCTGACTTCCATCTTTAAGGCGAAACAAACCATCAGCACCCTTTACAAGATTTTCCTCAGGTGGATTTACCAGTTTAATTCGACCTACTGTCGCCACGGTATTAGGTTGAGGATTGATAGGAACAGAAGATACAGTGCCATCGACACCAACTGTGATACGTGTATCTGGAGGTATGGTTATAAAACCAGTTTCCCCCTTTACTATCAGTCCATTTTGCGTTAACAAGATCCCATTGGGGCTAATTTGCAGACTTCCATTTCGAGTATAAGCTTCTTCGCCATTATCAAGTTGTACGGTAATCCAGCCAGAACCTTTGATTGCAACATCGAGGTCACGGCCAGTGGTTTGTAATGGACCAGGTGTAAAATCTGCACCGACGGTAGAATCGACTACAAATGCACGAGTAGGCAAGCCATCTCCAAATACCGGAACCGCACGAAACGCATTATTTTCGGCGCGAAAACCTGTAGTTGCAGAGTTAGCAAGATTATGCGCAACCGTAGCCTGCTGGCTCAGCGTATGGTTTGCGCCAGTCATTGATGTATAAATAAGTCGATCCATAATTTTTTGCCTAAAATCAAATATTAAAGATTAACTAATGTTTGCAAAATCGCATCTTGAGTTTCAATAGATTTTGCATTTGCTTGATACATCCGCTGTGCGGTGATCATTTTTACTAATTCTGTAGTTAAATCAACATTAGCATCTTCAATCGCCGACGGCTGGAGTACACCTAAGGTTCCAGTTTTAGGTGCCCCAACCAAAGGTTGACCGGAACTTGCAGACTCTACCCAGCGACCATCGCCAATTGGGCTCAATCCTTGTGGATTAATAAAATTAGCTAAAACAATTTGCCCAATTGTTTTGGACTGACCATTACTGTAATTACCTTGAATTTCACCCGTAGCGGAAGTAGTAAAGCCAGCTAATCTACTCGAAGCATAGCCATCTTGGGTAATTAAGTTTGTGCCAAAATCCGATCCATATTGTTTAGTAGCGGTCAAATCCAAAGTAAAATCTAACGGCGAAGTAGCGCCTAAAGTAGGATCTATTGCAGTCAAATCAACTGATACGGCAATTGGATCTGCGGGAGTAAGCATTTCTCCAGTTCCACTAAATTCGAGTGTTTTTGAAGTACCGCCGTCTAACGTAACACCAATCGGCAGACCTGCATTATCAGCCTGCCCATCAATTGTTACATAGGTGTTCCAAGTGTTCGCGGTAGCTGATTTTTGGAAATATATAGCAATAACATGGGGATTTCCTAAACTATCGAAAATTTCACCTGATGATGTGTGAGTGTAGCTATTTCCATTATTGATACTAAAAGTAGTATCCGAGGGTACAGCCTTGCGGGAATCTAAAGTAAATCCCCATTCAAAATTCGATGTTACTTGAGGGGGAAGGTCAGTAGTGGTTAATCTGAGATTAGTAGGTTTACTTGCATCGATGGCTCCGTTCTCATCAGCAGCGTATCCTGTGAGATTTGCTCCATTCGCGTTAACTAGGAAACCAGCCTCATCCACACGAAATTGACCATTTCTGCTATAACTGACAACTCCGCCCTGATCGAAACGAAAAAAACCTTGACCATTGATTGCGATATCCAATGGATTATTGGTTGGTGAAATATTTCCTTGATCAAATGCCTGAGCGATGGTAGAAACTTTAGAACCAATACCTACTTGTGATGAACCAGATCCGCCTAGTGAATTTGCCAAAATATCTGTAAATTGTGCGTGAGATTGCTTGAATCCAGCTGTATTTGCATTGGCAATATTATTGCCAATGACATCTAGATTGGTTGATGCAGCACTTAATCCACTTAATCCATGTTGAAAACTCATGTTAATCTCCTGATCAAAATACTTGTTTAATATCAGATAAATTGACAAGTCCTAATTTACCCATATCAAGTAATGTGTCGTCTTCACCAGTTGAGACGCTCTTTACTAAACCAAAGGACAACGCAGTGACTTTAATGTCATTTCCACCCTGTTGTGCGCTTACCTCAAACGAATAATCTCCATCGGCTGCAACTGAGCCGCTGTCTGTTTTTCCATCCCACGAGATTACACTGACACCTGCTGGATAAGCTTTAGGATCCAAATTCCGAACAACGACACCAGAACTATCTTTAATCGCTACAGTTAATTGATCTACAGGCTGTTCTAATTCAATGCCCATGCTTGCCGAACCTTGTTCCAGTACAATAGTATTTCCTGGTACAAATGCACCGCGTCCTATCATGTTTGTTGCTTCCACTGACAAGCTATCTTCTATATCAGAATTCAAGAGTTGAAGTGTAGTATTTAATTTGTCGATCCCGGTTACCGTACTAATTTGTGCTAACTGGCTTGTAACTTCTGCGTTATCTAACGGTTTCAGCGGATCCTGGTTTTTCATCTGAGTAACTAAAAGCTTGAGAAAACGATCTTGCGGATTTTCAGCAGCTTTTTTAGAACTCACGCCTCCTGTAGTTGTAACTGGGGAGGCAGATTGAGAACTAGTTTGTTGAATTAAACTCATTATTTACTCCTTTATTGACCGATAGTCAGGGTTTTTTGTAACAATGACTTGGTAGTGTTCATCATATCTACACTATTTTGATACGAACGTGACGCCGACATCATATTGACCATTTCGTCCACAACGTTAACGTTTGGCATTGTTACATACCCGTTTTTGTCTGCCAGTGGATGTTTTGGATTGAAAGTCTGACGCATTGGTGAAGGATCGTGAACAACACCGGCGACCTTAACGCCACTGGCGCCATTTTCCGCAGCCTGTAATGTGCTAAACACGACTTGACGGCCACGATAAGGTTCACCCGTTGAACTGGTAACACTGTCAGCATTTGAGAGATTACTGGCTACAACATTCAAACGCTGCGACTGAGCCGACATCGCTGAACTTGCAATATCAAATACATTAAATAAAGACATATTATCTCTCCTGCATAGCTAACATTAGGTTTCTAAACTCATTATTAACAAAAGTAATGCTCGCATCATACTTGATTGAATTATCAGCAAATCGAGTACGTTCCATGTCCATATCTACTGTGTTACCATCGGCACTCGGTTGTAACGGAACACGGTACAACAGACTATCTCCAAAAACGCTTTCGTTAACAGAACCAAAGTGGGATGGAGATGTTGTATTTAAATTTACGATACTGGAATTTGTGGCCGCTGAAAGCTTCTCGTTTAACACACTAGAAAAATCAATGTCTTTTGCTTTAAAATTTGGAGTATCTGCATTGGCTACGTTACTTGAAAGTAATTCCTGCCTCGCAACCCTTAAATTCAAAGCTTGATGGTGAAAATTTAATTCTTTCTCTAACTTATTGATCATAGTATGAATCCTGAATAATTTACTCACAGTTTATTTATGAGCATTTTGCATGCCAAGTATAATAAATGCAGTGATTCATCTATCAATCAGCGAACAAAGCATGAAATAGATCCTATCTTTAAATATAACTAGCTGAATGCTTGCTTGATATAAAATAATTGCGGCAATTATTGCCGGCGACGGCAAAAACGAATGATCGGATAAATTATGATACGCTGCTTAGTGATAATGCTTTGTTTGCTCAAGACGACATTCTTTACATCGGATCTGTTAGCATCCCAGACCAGGACAGTAGCGCAGCAGCAAGATATTGCTGTGATAAAAACCGCAGTTGAGAACTTTATATACCGCAATACGTCAACGTTACCAGGAGAGGTAATAGTTAATATTGATAAAATTGACAACCACCTTAATCTACCTAACTGTCCAGTATTAGAGCCTTTTATTCCAACTGGTAGTCGCTTATGGGGTAAAACTTCGGTTGGCGTCCGTTGCAATCATCAAGACGTCATTTGGACGATTTACGTTCAAGCTGAAGTAAATGTAATGACCAGTGTATTGCATATTGCGCGACCTGTTTCATCCGGGCAACCCCTAACTTTTGAAGATATAACATTTCAAAATGTCAATTTGACACAAATGCCAGACGGTATATTTACCAGTGCGGATCATGTAATCGGCAAAGTCGCCACTACCAATCTAAGTGCCGGTCAGCCATTGCGACAACAAATGCTGCGCGCACCTTATGTTATCTCACGTGGACAGAAAGTTAATTTAGTTATCCAAGGACGGGGGTTTAGTGTCAGTTCGGAAGGCATCGCTTTAGCTGATGCAGCAGAAGGTCAAGTTGTTCAAGTTCGTAACAAATCTGGGCGGATTATCAGTGGAATTGCTCGAATTAATTCAATCGTAGAGGTTCAGCCCTAGTCTCAAATAAACCATTGTCAATAATATTCAGTGTGTCATCACGATTTTTCCAGAGCCATATTTTTCGGGATAAGCTGGATTTACTAATCCCTTTATTTGGCCGATGCTATGCCATTCCAGATTCTGCTTGTTGCATATTTCTAATCGGCTCCACGGTCATTATTGAACCACTCCAACCTTTTCAAAGTAGAAAATTCGACACCGTCAATCTTGAACTAGCAGGGGCAATGCCATACTGCCTCGTTTATAGTCTTATGTAATCCGTTAATCTTTTCGGTCAGCACGTTGCCAGGAAAGATCGTTCTTTGCTAATTAGTGTTGATGGGTGCGTATGCTGGTTATTAATTTCACGGTAACCAACTCAGAACCTAATGGCTGTAGTTCTTTAAAAGACTGCGATTTGGTTTGACCGACAAGACCCATGATTACGCAATAACGAGGCGATTTAGAAAGATAACAACCTAAATCATAATCATAAAAATAGGAGTGTGGGTTGCATGATCTCGAGAAACAGTCTGTTTGCACGTTTACCTTTATATGGTTACTTCTATGCTTTGTCGGATAGCTAACCATTTTCAAGTTGTTTTTTTCTTAACGGATAATGCTTCGATGCATGCCAGCTTTCAATGCCTGAATGGCTTCTTCGTTACTACCGACAATTTGACGGTGTGGACAGAAGATATTTTTGGAGAGTTCTCGTTGTGCATAAAATTGCCGTACAAAATCAAGTTTTTGCCACTCAGAAATGCGAGGTTGTGCCCATGTTTTGTCATTCCTTCCGAGTGCATATAGTTTTCTTTCGTTGGTTGCGCAGCGTATACCCTCGTAACTGACATTTTCCGCACCGTTAGGTGATTGGATCACGAGACTGAAGCGAATGACACCATCACCGCCAATTTTGATCGAAGTTGTATCGACCATGTAATGATTACTGGTAGCAGCACCTGCATCGAATGCCAGCAGATTTTTTGTATCTGGATAAGCAGGTAATTGTGTCATTTGCTCAATCCATGGTTTGTCACTTTCGAATTCATCTTTGAATGGCGGTTTGGCGCAGGCAAACAAAAATAAGATACAAATCAGAGTAATTAGCGTTCGTCTCATATAATGGTTAAATCATTTAATAATGAGTCTCGAATGCTGGCATCGGTAATATCTATACGTGCCTGATAAGCTTGATGATCCACTCCCATACTGAGGGGTGCACCCTGACGCAGGGAATGAATCATGTCTGCGCTAAGTTCAAAGCGTAAAAAATGAACTGATGAGGTTTTTCCATTATTTTCACGTTCCAGATCTTCATCAGCGATCGCATAAACTGGTGCGTGCGCGTCAATTCTTACCCATACCTTGTCCTCAATGCCCACCATCGTGGCAAGTCTGGCTGCTCGTATTGCCGGATCAGGGTATTCGATCATCATCGTGGCCTTCCAATCGCTACCATTGGGCACGAGCGGCGTGTAGGTTTCCAATTCATGAATGATTTCTTGTTCTTGGAAGATGCGTTCGACATGAAGCATTTCCTGAATTTGGTAACGAATTGTCAGTTCGTCTTCGAAAATCAGTGTGATATTTTCTCCCAATGAGATTTTGCGCGTTTTTTTATGCGCCATAACTTTGGCGCGAAAATCTTTGCGTATCTTGGCATACGCTTCCAATGTCAGCAGACTGTCACGTGTAATGGGCGTCATGTTTTTTTATCCATTGAAGTGGCTGAGGCAACCGATTGATTATAGGAAATTTCCATTTACTGATCGAAGGGATCTCCATAAGCCATACGCAATAAAGTGAG
Source organism: uncultured beta proteobacterium (assembly GCA_900696615.1). GTDB lineage: Bacteria > Pseudomonadota > Gammaproteobacteria > Burkholderiales > Nitrosomonadaceae > Nitrosomonas. The sequence goes on along the minus strand of CAADGS010000015.1, from coordinate 38,167 downwards.
CGGGTGCGATTTTAATGCTTTGTTTTCGCCGATACCTTGCTCAATATGCCGTGCGGCAATTGCACAATCGGAACTGATGTAATCCGGGTTTGCGGTAGCCATTTGTTTAAAAACCGGGCGGCCGATTTTCATAGAATCGGCAAAGAATTCACTTTTTACGCCCCAGGTACCATCGTGGCCTGAGCACCGCTCCACCACATGGATGGTTGTATTTGGAATAAGCTGCAAAATATCGCGCGTCTTTTTTCCGATGTTCTGCACGCGCTGATGACATGGGATATGGTATGCAACATTCCCCAATGAATTTTTAAAATCTGTTTTGAGCAGGTTGTCTTGGTTACGCAATGATAAATACTCGAATGGATCAAACATAGCGGCAGAAACGGCTTGTACCGCTTCATCATGCGGAAACATGAGTGGCAATTCTTGTTTGTACATCAACGTGCAGGAGGGTACTGCGGAAATGATGGCGTACCCTTCTTGCGCTAATTTTAGTAATGGTGGGATATTTTTGTTTTTCAAGGCTTCCACTGCTTCCAAATCACCCAGTTCGAGCTTCGGCATGCCACAACAGGCTTCGTTTTTCACCAAACAAGCGGGAATTTCGTTATGTTCCAGTATCGCTAACAAATCGTGACCGATGCCTGGTTCGTTATAATTAATATAGCACGTGGCATAAATCGCAACTTTGCCCGGTGTCTTGATGCCATTCACGACGGCAAAAGTAGCGTTAGGTTTTGCGTTTGCACGAAATGTATTCGCACTATACTCAGGCAACTTTCTATCTGCATGGATTCCTAACATGGTATCCATTAATTTGCGTGTGGCTGGCGTTTTGTTAACGGCATTGACAGTTTGTACGACAACGGGAATGGTGGCCAGTTTACCCATCAAATCGGTATTCGATAGCAGCTTATCTCGAAACCTTGCACCCTTGCTTTTATATTTCACTGCCTTGGCACGTAACATCAGATGCGGAAAGTCGATGTTCCATTCATGCGGCGGTACGTAAGGGCATTTAGTCATGAAACACATGTCACACAAATAACAATGATCCACGACTTCTGTGAATTGATTTTTATTGACGCCATCGAGTTCACCGGTCGAGCTTTCGTCAATGAGATCGAATAATCGCGGGAATGCTGTACACAAATTGACGCAGCGCCGGCAGCCGTGGCAGATGTCGAAAACCCGCTCCATTTCCTGAGTCAGGCTAGCTTCGTTATAAAAATCTGGATGTTTCCAGTCAATTGGATGGCGTTTAGGGGCTTCTAGGCTACCTTCACGAATAGGCATAAAGGAATCGATCTCAGTGCTTATTATAAGGATTGTTAGTTTGACGGTGACGGGGCTTAATCAGAGCTTTGCCTGGCTAAACCCCTTTATCATACTAATCAGTCAAGCTATCCAGTGCGCGCTGAAAACGGTTGGCGTGAGAGCGTTCTGCTTTAGCAAGTGTTTCAAACCAGTCGGCAATTTCATCAAAGCCTTCGTCACGTGCCGTTTTTGCCATGCCTGGGTACATGTCCGTATATTCATGTGTTTCACCTGCAATGGCGGTTTTTAGGTTATCTCGTGAAGAGCCAAAAGGCATGCCAGTCGCAGGGTCGCCGCAATTCTCCAAATATTCAAGATGTCCATGCGCGTGGCCCGTTTCACCTTCTGCAGTAGAACGAAATACCGCTGCAACATCATTTTGACCTTCTACATCGGCTTTTGCCGCGAAATATAAATAGCGGCGATTAGCTTGTGATTCTCCCGCAAAAGCGGCTTTTAAATTTCCCTCAGTTTTAGACCCTTTCAGTTCCATTATTTTCTCCTTTTTAATTTTACGAGCGTAAGTATATTTATTTTTAATCGCACAAAAATCAATCCTGACAAACTTCAGAAAAAAGGCATGGAATGATCAATCTATTCGTGCCAATGTTTCATTTAGTTTAATCAGGGTACGGCGAGCGTATAACTATACAAAGTTTCGTGCGTGCGCTGAGACTATCGAAGGGTTTGTGGATTGTCAACTATTAGCATAGTTTCATTCAATTCTGACTGGAATGATAAAAATAGAGTATTTCATCTACTACTGGAAATACCGCTATCGCATCTTAATAAGTCGGTCTTTGTGTGTCTCGAAACCACGACCGGTATTGTTCCATTTTTGTCCGTTGCTGTGCTGGTGCGTGGCGGCGGCAAGTGGAATATTCTTCAGTGTCTGGCTGGGCGCCCCAGCGCGTTTCGGCGCAATCATTCGGGTTATAAGCGATTTCATAAGCCGGTTTTCGTGCCAGTATTTCGGCTAAAGACAGCTCCCATGGGCTACCGTCGCTACGTGTATAAACGATGCTGCGTTCTTGAATACGCTTGTTGTGATAGTCCTCGATTTCCATTTTAGCTTGTTCCGGACTTTTTCCGTTTAATACGAATAATTCCGGATAACGGATTATTTTTTCGGGCAAACTCAGCAATACGTTGATAGCGATGAGTAAGCGCATATCCCTAGAAGGTGTGGAGTAATCTTCCCATGGGCCAAGCGTCTGAAAAATTGCCGTTCTATTGGGCATTGGAATGACACTGCGCGGTTTTTTGCGGAAATATGCTTCTCCGTTTTCCACAGAGTTTACGCGCGTCTCAAGTTGTTCTACCAAAGCATCCAAGGTTGTTTCATAAGCTTGCGTAGGATTCAGTCCATGCGGGTTGATCAGCTTGGCTAGCTTGACATAAAATTTTTCGCGCGATAGTTGGCTTTGTTCCAACGAAAAAGAAGCGAAATCCGATTGATCAACCAATTCTTTATTGGTTAGTATGTGCCAGTTTTCTGCAGTTGTTCTTATCACGGGCCGGAGATTCTTAAAACCAGGTCCTGCGCTCTCAGTATTCGTAAACAGTAGCGTACCTTCCCATACTCGCTTTCGTGCAATTGAATTGTCCGGCTGTGCATCGACAACCCATAATGTACCCGGTTGGCTGCTTGTTTGTGGAACCCATTCGACTAATACTAGAACATGGCCATACGGATCAGCATATATAGTTCCTGGCCATAATGTTTCACGGTTAAAAGCGATGGGATACCAGTCCGTCGATTCTTCTTCGAAACCGGTTCGTAGTGAACCGGAATGAACAGTATCCACCAATAGTCTGCTAAATTTCTTGAAGCTGCCTTGCGCATTGATGTTACGTGTAAATTCCGACATGATCGTTGCATTGCCGCATTGTGGCGGTGATTTGATCGAACCACGCCCGCACGTTCGATAAGCAAAGGGCAATCCAATTTTCCAGGCAAAATAAGCACGCAAAGTATAGGGCAAATCGGCGCAATCAGGGGTTAGCGGCAAGTCCTTGTCTTCATTGCGGCCATGATAATTATAGAGAAAGTTGCGTTCACGATTGCGTAACACAGGTTCTAACGAATTAAAACTTAAATTTTCCTCATGCGGTGCGCCAAACAACTCTTCAATCCAAGCAGCGTAAAAGGCTTCTGTCGCAAGATTCCATTCCTTGGGTACTGCCCGTTCGGCAGTCGATTCTATCGTGAACTGATGACAAGCAATCGTCTCGCCATTTCGGTTCGCAGTCACTCTATAATGGCCCTGATCCAGTTTTTGTAGCACGCTTGATATGCTCCAGGGCGGGCCACCCCGGTAGCGTGACTGGAGTGTTATGTGGTGGCCTCGACTGTCGGTCAGAATTAACTCTGATATTGCGCCATCGGTTGATACTGCCATGATTTTGATGGGTTCTTCAAATGTTGGATTTAAGGGTGAAATCCAAATATGCGTTTTGCCTCGGATTTCACATGAATAATCTTGTGCAAGCGCCAATGTAACACCGTTCCATATCAGTAGGCTTATCAGCACAAGGTATAGGTATGATGATCGTAAATAGAATGGATTGCTGCACATAATGATTGATAACACCTACTGCAAATTTGGTAGCGGCCTAGCCCGTTTCTTTTTTCAATAGGGTATTTACAGCAATGGGCAGCGTACCCGGATAGTCCTTGCTATAGTGCAATCCTCTGCTTTCATGACGTAACATGGCGCTGCGTACGATTAAGTCGGCGCTATCGACCAGATTACGTAACTCCAATAAATCACTGGTGACGCGGAAGTTGGTATAGTATTCATTAATTTCTTCACGCAACAGTTCTATTCTTCGTTGTGCACGTTGTAAACGTTTTGTGGTTCTTACAATGCCAACGTAGTTCCACATGAAGCGACGCAATTCATCCCAGTTATGAGCGATCACAATTTCTTCATCGGCATCAGTAACGCGGCTCTCATCCCAATCGGCGAGCCGCGGTAGTGCATGTGCAGACTGATTGATGATGTCGTTTCCTGCGGCGTGAGCTAATACTAAACATTCTAATAGCGAATTGCTGGCTAACCGATTAGCGCCATGCAATCCGGTATGGGCGGTTTCCCCAATGGCATAAAGGTTATGTAATTCAGTTTTGCCATTTTTGTCGGTCATAATGCCGCCACACGTGTAATGAGCGGCAGGTACAACAGGAATGGGCTCTTTCGTGATATCGATCCCTAATTTCAAGCAACGGGCATGGATCGTCGGGAAGTGTTCTTTTAAAAAAGCAGCGGATTTATGAGATATATCAAGGTAAACGCAATCCAGTCCTCTTTTCTTCATTTCAAAATCGATGGCCCGGGCAACAATATCCCGAGGCGCCAGTTCAGCCCGCTGATCGTGCCAAGGCATAAAACGTTCGCCAGTTGGAAGTTTTAATAAGCCGCCTTCACCGCGGACAGCTTCACTGATTAAAAATGATTTTGCATGGGGATGATAGAGACAAGTAGGGTGAAACTGGATAAATTCCATATTTGCGATACTGCAACTTGCACGCCAACCCATTGCGATGCCATCGCCAGTGGCTGTATCCGGATTTGTGGTATAGAGGTAGACTTTACTTGCACCACCGGTTGCCAGTACAGTATTTTGAGCTGTGAATGTGCGAACACGACCCTTGTTTTTGTCCAACACATAAGCTCCAAAGCATCGCCTATTTTGCATTTTTGAATGATAGTCAGATAGCTTATCGCTGGTAATCAAATCGATGGCGATGTGATGTTCTAATACACAGATATTTGAATGAGCTCTGATTTTTTCTAAGAGTGTTTGTTGAACCGCTTTGCCAGTTGCGTCGCCACTGTGAATAATACGCCGCACGCTATGACCGCCTTCTTTGGTAAGATGAAATCCAGTGTCACTGGTTGTATCACCAGTAAAAATAACTCCTTGTTCTATCAGCCAACGTATAGCACTGACCGCATGTTCTGTGACATATTGCGTAATCTCGCTATCGCATAAACCGGCCCCGGCAATTAATGTATCTTGAGTGTGTTGCGATGGTGTGTCGATATTTGATAAAGCGGCCGCAATACCGCCTTGTGCCCATGAGCTAGCACCAGAATCGACGGCTTGTTTGGTGACGATGCAAACTTTCTTATATGGGGCTAGATAAAGCGCAAGTGCAAATCCAGCTAAACCACTACCAATGATCAGCGTATCAAAATAATTGTTAACCATCAAACTGAAAGAAATTTTAGTAATATAGGAAAGCGCTAAATTTTCAATGATAACAGACTCACTAAAGTTCATGTCCTTGCTTATAGCAATTTGGAGAATTTGGAGTTGATTCCAGCTTAAGTTATGAACTAATTAACTGTCTTAATTGTCATTAATGCAATTGATATTAAATTATCTAGTTCCCGAGATCAGTTTGAACGGATATACTTATTCTATTCGTGTCGTTACTTTACAAAATAGAACAAGAATAAATCAGGCACTCTTTCAAAAAATGCTCAGGGATCAAGAAGTATGGGTGATCGGGAAGTCGATCAACAATTAGTAGAACGGGTTCAAGGCGGAGATAAGCATGCATTCGATCTACTGGTTATCAAATATCAACGTAAGCTAGCTCGTTTACTTTCACATTTCATTCGCGATGCTGCTGAAGTTGAAGATGTGACGCAGGAAGCTTTTGTTAAAGCGTATAGAGCATTGCCTTCGTTTCGTGGTGATAGTGCTTTTTATACGTGGTTATATCGTATCGGTATCAATACGGCAAAAAACTTCTTGGTGTCTCAGGGGCGAAAAGTGCCCACATTGCAAGAATTTGATAATGAAGATGCCGAGAATTTTGAAGATGGCGGTATTTTAAAGGAGATGAATACCCCTGAAAGTGAACTGATGAGTAAGCAAATAGCTCAAACCGTTAATCATACATTAGATTTGTTGCCTGAAGAGTTGCGCACTGCGATAGTTTTAAGAGAAATTGATGGATTAAGTTATGAAGAAATTGCAAATATAATGAATTGCCCGATTGGTACCGTACGTTCGCGAATATTTCGTGCGCGTGAAGCTATATCTGAACAATTGCGTCCCTTGTTAGGGACGAGTAAAGACAAGAGGTGGTAAGGTGAAAAGCAAAATATCAGCGTTAATGGATGGCGAATTAGAAAAACACGATGTCTCAAGTGTTCTTGAGGTATTACGAAAGGATGATGAGTTACGAATAAAATGGCAAACATATCATCTTATCGGTGATACGCTAAGGCAATCTTCACGATTATCAACCGATGTATCTCAAAAAGTAAACCAAAAACTAATAGCAGAACCCACTGTACTATCCCCCAAAAAAACCACCACACTTCAACAGCAAAAATATAAAGTATTTGCGGTTTCGCTAGCGGCCTCATTGGTCGTTGCAATTTCCGCGTGGTTAGTAATTCATACACCTTCCAATATGACAGAGCGGACAATGCTTGCAGATAATCCAAATCAAAATGGCAGCAAATTGCCAGAGGCTGCAATGCCTGTAATGGTTTCATCCCCCGCTGCATTTAATAATTTTTCGCCTGTTGAAATGAATGAATACTTATTTGTTCATCGTGAGTTCTCTCCAGGAACCAACATCCGTGGACAAATCACCCATATAAATGGTGGAAATGAATATCACGAAAGATATGGTAGATGATTAATCTTCAGATTATTGCGCTATTTTTTTTGTTCGTGTTTGGTTTTAAAGCTGCGGTAGCGGAAAATTTGCCGCATTCGTCAGAAAGTGCGCTAATTTGGCTAAAAAAAATTGCAGATGCTCCACATCAATTAAATTATGCTGGAACATTTGTGTATTACGCGGATGGCCATATTGAAGCTTCGAATGTCATTCATAAAATCGATCAACTTGGAGAACATGAAAAAATCGAAGTCCTCGATGGAACGCCGCGCATAGTCTTTCGCAATAATGATGAAATGAAGTGCTATCTTCCTGATACGAAGAAAATCTATAATGAGAAACGCTGGTTCCGTAAATTCTTTCCCAATCTTCTCCCTCAATCATCTAGTAGTGTAAATGACAATTATTACGTAAAAGAACTCAAACGTGAGCGGGTTGCCAATCATGATTCTCAAGTTTTATTGTTAATGCCGAGGGATACATTTCGTTATGGTCAGCAATATTGGGTTGATACGCAAACGGGATTGCTGCTTAAAGCAGCAGTTGTAAATGGTGACAATATTATTGAGCAATTTGCTTTCGTGCAATTAGATATCAATAATGAAATCCACTCAGATTTGTTGAAACCTGATCTATCACTACAGGCACAAAATTGGCAAGTTATTAATTTGGTTTCATCAGTTCTAAAAGAAGGTGAATTAAAGTGGCAGATTCGTTCATTGCCTTCGGGTTTTAAGAAATTAATCGAAATGAAACGCAATTTGATTGATAAATCCACACTGATTGATCATATTGCGTTATCGGATGGTGTGGCAACAGTTTCTATTTTTATTGAACCCCTTGCTAAGGATGCGCCCACGCCGGTACCCGGTTTTTTCACAAGTCGTGGCGCAATCAACATTTATGTTCGCATCTTAGGTGATAACAAGATAACAACGGTAGGAGAAGTGCCGTTGAAAACCATAAAGCTAATTGGCGATTCCGTTTTTAAGCAAGAATAAATATTGGCTAGTGAATTCAATCTAGATTCATTGGCAAAGCTTTATATTGCGACTGTTATCGTTATAACTTAATATTGAAACGGTTCTTTAAGATAACGCAATAGGTTTATTATTTAGCCGTTTGTTTTTTCTTCAATATTATCCCTGGCGATTTCTAAATATATTTCCCAATTTTATTTTAGTAACTAGATGAACAAGATAATGATTACATATAAAAATTTAATGGGTAAGATTTCTTCAATACTCAGGCTATTGGCTTTATTATTAATAGCATCGCCGACGGCATTTGCTCAAATGAATGAGCTACCTGATTTTACAGGATTGGTAGAGAAGCATGGCGCCATGGTAGTTAATATTAGTGCCGTACAAGCTCAAGCCTCACTAAATGGTCAAGTATTTCCGGAAATTCCCGGCATTCCTGAGAATTCACCATTCTATGATTTTTTTAAGAAGCATATGCAGCCATTTTCTATGCCAAGAAGATCTGAACCTAAATCGTTGGGTTCAGGTTTTATCATTAGTTCGGATGGTTATATTTTAACAAATGCGCATGTTGTTGAAGCGGCCGATGAAATCACGATTAAGCTTAACGATAAACGGGAATTTGTCGGAGAAGTGATTGGCACTGATCGGAAAACCGATATTGCTCTGATCAAAATTAATGCAACTGATCTACCTATGGTGACACAAGGAGATCCGGAGAAACTCAGAGTGGGTGAATGGGTGATTGCAATTGGATCTCCATTTGGATTTGAACACAGCGTGACAGCAGGTATCGTAAGCGCTAAAGGTCGTTCCTTGGCGCAAGAAAATTATGTACCGTTTATACAAACCGATGTGGCGATAAATCCGGGTAACTCAGGTGGACCATTGTTTAATATGAAAGGGGAGGTGGTCGGCATTAATTCGCAAATTTACAGTCGAACCGGCGGTTTCATGGGATTGTCATTTGCAATACCAATTAATGTCGCAACTGAGATTGCTGATCAATTAAAAGTGAGTGGTAAAATAAGCCGTGGAAGGATCGGCGTTATGATTCAGGAAGTTACCAGAGAATTAGCTGATTCTTTTGGATTAACGGATAATAAAGGGGCACTAGTTGTATCGGTAGAGAAAGATGGTCCCGCTGATCGGGCGGGGATAAAGGCGCGAGATATTATTTTAGATTTTGACGGGAAAGAAGTTGCCGTTTCCGCCGATTTGCCGCGTATAGTGGGTAATACCAAGCCGAATTCAAGAGTTTCTGTTAAAGTGTGGCGAGATAGCTCTTTGAAAACAGTCAAGGTAGAAGTGGGAGAAATATCTTCCGATGATGCTGCCGATAATCGTAAACTTAGGCAAGGTAAAAAAACAGATACTTCAAATCGGCTAGGACTGGCACTGAGCGAAATTACCGCTGAGCAAAAAAAACAACTGGAAATTGCTAATGGATTATTGGTGGAAAACGTGCAACCCGGTATTGCTGGCCGCTCAGGGATTCGTAGTGGAGACATTATTCTCGGTTTTAACAGTAAAGATGTAACAAGTGTGCAGCAATTCAATGAGTTACTCAATCAAGTTAAAAGTGGAAAGAATATTGCTTTACTTGTGAAAAGAGGAGACGTTACAACCTTCATTACAATGAAACTGACTGATAATGAATCAAAAAAATAAGCACATGTCAGTTGCATTGGAACAAACACTTTCACTGACTTTATTCGGTCGTCAAGATTGTCATCTTTGTCATGATATGATTCTTGCGCTACGGAATCTGCAAAAACAAACATTGTTTGAGTTGCTGATTATCGATATTGATACGCAACCTGAACTAGCAGTGCAGTATGGGGAGAAAGTTCCGGTTCTTGTATCAACTCACACCAACGAGGAAATTTGTCATCATTTTCTAGACTTAGCCGCTTTAGATGATTATCTGAGCAAATTTCGCTAGAATGCTGCCTTTTTAATTGACTGTACAATATCTTAAAGTGCGGTGTGATATAGGCGATTGATCGTTTTTCCATGCCCACAAAAGCTTATTATTAATATCGTGATGCAGCATATTCGAAACTTTTCTATTATCGCTCATATAGATCATGGCAAATCTACACTAGCAGATCGGATTATTCACTTGTGTGGTGGTTTGTCTGATCGTGAAATGGAAGAACAAGTGTTAGATTCCATGGAACTGGAACGTGAGAGAGGCATCACTATCAAAGCACAAACTGCTGCGTTGAGCTATAAAGCAAAAAACGGTGAAACTTACCTATTGAACTTAATCGATACACCTGGGCATGTCGATTTTTCTTATGAGGTTTCCCGCTCCTTAGCTGCGTGTGAAGGAGCGCTTCTCGTGGTGGATGCCTCACAAGGCGTTGAGGCGCAAACTGTAGCCAATTGTTATACTGCAATTGAGCAAGGTGTTGAAGTCATTCCGGTTCTGAACAAAATTGATTTGCCAGCAGCCGATCCAGCGCGCGTTATCAAGAATATCGAGGAAGTGATCGGAATCGATGCGCAGAATGCAGTAAAGGTTAGTGCAAAAACTGGTGAAGGTGTCGTGGATGTTCTAGAAGCGTTAATTGCCAGAATTCCCGCTCCAAAAGGGGATCCCAATGCAGCATTAAAAGCATTGATTATTGATTCCTGGTTCGATAATTATGTAGGCGTCGTTATTTTGGTCAGGGTAATCGATGGTACGCTTAAGCCGGGGGAAAAGATTCTATTGATGGCTAGTAAGGCTGTGCAGTTATGTGAACAGGTGGGTGTTTTTGTACCGAAATCGGTTTTTCGTGATTCGCTGAGTGCGGGGGAGGTCGGTTTCATTATTTCCGGTATTAAAGAACTCGATGTTGCAAGAGTCGGTGATACCGTTACCTCAGCAAACCGGCCAGCGGACATGCCATTGCAAGGTTTTAAAGAAATTAAACCCCAAGTGTTTGCAGGCTTATATCCTGTTGAATCCAATCAATATGATGCATTACGTTCAGCATTAGAGAAATTGAAATTGAACGACTCATCACTGCATTTTGAACCGGAAGTATCTCAAGCATTAGGTTTTGGTTTTCGTTGCGGTTTTCTCGGCTTATTGCATATGGATATTGTGCAGGAGCGATTGGAACGTGAATATGATATGGATCTAATCACTACTGCACCAACGGTGGTTTATGAGGTATTAATGCGAGATGGTTCGATTGTGGAAATAGAGAATCCGTCAAAAATCCCGGACTTATCGAAAATTGCTGAAATTCGTGAACCCATTATTACTTCCACAATATTAGTCCCTGAAGAATATGTGGGCGCTGTGATTACTTTATGTGTGAACAAACGCGGTACTCAAGTCAATATGCAGTATATGGGTAAGCAAGTCATGCTTACATATGAGATGCCGCTTAATGAAGTGGTGATGGATTTTTTTGACAAGTTGAAATCAACAAGCCGTGGATATGCGTCATTAGATTATGAATTCAAAGAATTTCGCGCGTCTGATCTCGTAAAGCTTGATATATTGATTAATGGCGATAAAGTCGATGCATTATCTTTGATTGTTCATAGAACTAGCAGTCAATACCGGGGACGTGAGTTGGTGCAGAAAATGCGTCAATTAATTCCTCGCCAAATGTTCGATATTGCCGTACAAGCAGCGATTGGTGCACATATTATCGCGCGTGAAACTGTCAAGGCGTTACGCAAAAATGTGTTGGCAAAATGTTACGGTGGCGACATAACGCGTAAACGAAAGTTGCTGGAGAAACAAAAAGCAGGTAAAAAGAGGATGAAGCGGGTGGGAAATGTGGAAATCCCGCAAGAAGCATTTCTAGCAATTCTGCAGGTTGATAATAAGTAATGATTAAAAAAAGCAACTCGTTTTTTTCAAGTAATCGATTGAAGTTTAGTAAATTTTGTATAGCACAGGAATTTTCTGATTTGATATCGGCAAAGGAATTAATATGAATTTTCCTTTGATTCTCTTTATCCTTCTTGTCGTTACAGGCAGCATCTGGTTATTGGATATTATCTTCTGGAAAAAGAAACGTGAACCAGGCGACAATGAGCCTTGGTGGATCGAGTATCCAAAAAGTTTTTTTCCGATTATCTTGATTGTTTTTAGTTTACGGTCGTTTGTGATCGAGCCGTTTAAAATCCCGTCGGGATCAATGATACCTACGCTGTTAGTAGGCGATTTTATTTTGGTCAATAAATATACTTATGGTATTAGGCTTCCGGTTATCAATCAAAAAATACTGGATATTAATGAACCGAAGCGCGGCGATGTGTTGGTGTTCCGCTACCCTGAAGACCCGTCTATTGACTATATTAAACGCATTGTCGGGTTACCCGGCGATGTGATCACATATCATAATAAGCGGCTGATTATTAATGGAGAACCAGTAAGGACCGAATATGAAGGCGATTATAAATATATAGAATCGGGTTTTGGTTATATTTACTCCGATCGTTTCTCCGAATATTTAACCGATCAGAACCATTTCATACTTATTAATCAGGATGTGAAAGGAATACAATTTTCAAATGTTAGGCAATTTCAATTCCGGGAAAATTGCAAGTACAGAAGTACTGGGTTTACCTGCGAAATACCGCCGGGTAATTATTTTACGCTAGGCGATAATCGCGACAGTAGCAGCGATAGCCGTTATTGGGGATTTGTTCCGGAAGAAAACATTGTTGGTAAAGCTTTTATGATTTGGTGGAATTTTGGTGATTTTAGTCGTATTGGACTGTCAATCAAATAATGCTAGTTTCCAATTATGGAGGTATAAGCATGAGATTTTATAAAGCTCTCTATGAACAAAGAGGCATCAGCTTGTCAGGTATGCTCATATGGTCTGTAGTTTTGATTCTAGTCGCGCTTTTGGGATTTAAAGTTTTGCCTGCTTATATTGAATATTCTGCTATTAAGAAAAATCTGACTGCAATAGCAAAGGAATCAAATTCTCAGGACACTGATCTGAGCAACATCAGAGTGTCATTTGCTAAGCGAGCTCAGATCGATGGCATTAAAACGATTAGTGGGCAAGACATTAAAATCAATAGAGAAAAAGGGCGCTCGGTGTTGAGTGTGAATTACTCAACAAAAATACCTTTATTTTCCAATGTATCCTTACTAATTGATTTTGAAGTTGCAAGTGAGTGATACCGAGAAGTTATGCTAAAAGAAGCTGGGCAAAGCAACAATAAATTGTTAATAGATTTATTCTGTGAGCGATTAGGATATTCATTTTCGCAACCTGAATTACTACGCGAAGCATTGACACATCGAAGTCACGGTACACCTCATAACGAACGCCTTGAATTTTTAGGCGATGCCGTATTGAATTGTGCGATCGCTGGGTTAATTTATAAATTCTTCCCCGATTTACCAGAAGGGTATTTGTCGCGGCTTCGGGCTAATTTTGTCAATCAAAAGGCATTGTCAGACATCGCGCTTAAGTTGCAAATGGATAAGTTAATACGCTTGGGCGAGGGCGAATTAAAAAATGGCGGTGATCGCCGCCCTTCGATACTTGCGGATGCTCTAGAAGCCGTTCTCGGGGCCATTTATTTGGATAGTAATTATGCTCAGGCAGAAGAAGTGATTATGGCGATTTTCTTACCACTGATGCAGAGTATTGACCCAAAATCGCAAGGCAAAGATTCCAAAACGCTACTACAAGAGTTTTTGCAAGGTCAAAAAATGGCATTACCTGAGTATACCGTGGTTATGACGAGCGGTAAGGCACATAAGCAAAAGTTTAAAGTCGAATGTACTTTATCCACCTTGAATGTTCGCACAGTTGGTGAGGGTACCAGTCGGCGACGTGCTGAGCAAGAAGCCGCAAAGCTGGCCTATGAAGAAATTTGTCCATATCAATAACCCTATGATTAATAGCAACGACTTAAAATTTATTCTTTCCTAGAATGACCATTAGTGATGATTTCCGTACTGGCTATATCGCGATTATTGGTCGTCCAAATGTTGGTAAATCAACCTTACTGAATAAGCTCATTCAACAAAAAATCAGTATAACCTCGAAAAAAGCGCAAACTACACGTTTTCGCATTAGCGGTATTCTTAACCAACAACAGACACAATTCATTTTTGTCGATACTCCTGGTTTCCAAAAGCAATATAACAATCGCTTAAATACCGCGATGAACCGGGTGGTGACGCAAAGCGTACAAGATGTCGATGTGATATTGTTTATAATTGAAGCAATGCATTTCGATCTGCGCGACGCAGAGGTGCTCAAAATTCTGCCTGGGAATGTAACGGTGATTTTGGTAATCAATAAAATTGACAAGTTGGCTGACAAAAATTCCTTATTGCCATTTTTAAGCAACATGGCGGAAACGTTTAAATTCGCTGCCATGATACCGGTTAGCGCCAGGAACAATGTTCAGTTGCCACAACTCCTTGATACAATACGTGATTTTTTGCCAGCTAATCCGCCTTTGTATGGTAAGGATGACATGACCGATCGGAGTGAGCGCTTTATAGTCGGAGAATATATTCGTGAGAAACTATTTCGTTTGATCGGTGATGAAATTCCTTATTCATCCAGTGTCGTAGTGGATCAATTTAAACAAGTAGGTCGTTTATACAAAATTTATGCCACGATTCTAGTCGAGAAGCCGAATCAAAAAGCAATTCTCATTGGTAAGAAAGGCGAGAGACTCAAACAAATAGCCAGTGAGGCTCGAAAAGATATGGAGTCGTTGCTGGGTGGAAAAGTGTATTTGGAAGTTTGGGTTAAAGTAAAAAGTGGGTGGGCTGATGATGAAAGTGTGCTAAGAAATCTGGGCTATGAATGATTTGTTACGAGCTTTTCTATAGGCAGACGGAGAAAATGAATGCGAATTGAATTGGGTGTTAACATTGATCATGTGGCAACTTTAAGGCAGGCGCGCGGCACTGTATATCCAGATCCAATTCAAGCTGCACTGGTTGCAGAATCCGCAGGAGCGGATGCCATTACATTGCATTTACGTGAAGACCGGCGTCATATTCAAGATCGTGATGTTGAGATTTTGCGTGACCGGCTAACGACCCGAATGAATCTGGAAAGTGCAATAACAGATGAAATGATTGGCATTGCACTTAAAATACAACCTCATGATATGTGCTTGGTGCCTGAGAGACGTGAAGAATTAACCACGGAAGGAGGCCTCGATGTTGTAAGGCACTTTGATCAAGTTTATCGTGCCTGCCAACAATTGAAAGATGCCGGAATACGTGTGTCATTATTTATTAATGCCGATCCACCGCAAATCGAAGCAGCAGCCCGTGCGGGCGCACCTGTGATTGAAATTCACACAGGAAGTTATGCCGATGCAGCAACAACGGAAGCGCGAGAGAAACATTATGGTGCAGTACAACAAGCGGTTGCGCTCGGTATTGACCTTGGTCTCAAGGTAAATGCTGGACATGGCTTGCACTATGAGAATGTGCAGCGCATCGCTGCCATTGCTGATGTTTCAGAACTGAATATCGGTCATGCCATTGTTGCTCGCGCTATCTTTGTCGGATTGAAGCAAGCGGTGCAGGAAATGAAGCAGCTTATGGTGGATGCCCGGGCATGATTTATGGTATTGGTACTGACATCGTGCAATCAACGCGGATTGCGCAATCACTGGAGCGCTTCGGCGAGCGGTTCGCGCGGCGGATCTTAACCGAAAACGAATGGCCGGAATATCATCTAAGCAGTAAGCCAGTCTTGTTTTTGGCCAGCCGCTTTGCCGCTAAAGAAGCATTATCAAAGGCCATTGGTACGGGATTGCGGCATCCGGTGAATTTGACTTATGTTTCGGTTGCGCATGACGACCTAGGTAAACCGTTTTTTCAATTTCATCCCGAACTCAGTCGATTGATGCAAGCTAAAGGTATCACGCAGCACCATCTGTCGATCAGTGATGAAATCAGTATGGTTTGTGCTTTTGTCGTGCTGGAGAAGTAATTATGTCGCTTGGCCCCGTGATGCTAGATATTGCCGGTACACAATTGACCGACAGCGATATCAAAAGATTGTCGCATCCGCTCACCGGTGGCGTCATCCTTTTTGCAAGAAATTATTCCAATCACCGCCAGTTGGCAGGATTGACGCAGCAGATTCACGCATTACGTAATCCCCATTTGTTGATTGCCGTCGATCATGAAGGTGGACGAGTTCAACGCTTCCGCAAAGATTTTACAGAATTACCCGCGATGCGTGAGTTAGGAAAAATCTGGGATAAGAATCCTGCCGGTGCGCGTCATCTAGCCAAACAGCTTGGTTTTGTCTTGGCTGCTGAGTTAAATGCTTGCGGTGTCGATTTCAGCTTCACACCTGTGCTGGATCTTGACCATGGACACAGTTGCGTCATTGGAGATCGTGCTTTTCATTGTGATCCTGATGCCGTTTCCGAGCTTGCATATCAATTGATGCTTGGTTTGAAAAAAGGCGGCATGCAGGCTGTAGGTAAACATTTTCCCGGTCATGGATATATTCAAGCCGATTCGCATGTGGAAAAGTCAGTCGACCAACGCCGCTACATTGATATCGAAATAAATGATCTGATGCCATTTCAGCACATGATTAGTCATGGCATAGCCGGAATTATGCCTGCACATGTTATTTATTCTGAAATTGACGCTATGCCAGCTGGATTTTCAACTATTTGGCTGCAAAAGATACTTCGCACGGAACTACAATTTGAAGGGTGCATATTCAGTGACGACCTGAGTATGCAGGGGGCCGGAGCAAATCTGGAATCAATGCTATCGAGAGCGCAAGCGGCACTTGCCGCAGGCTGCGATATGATTTTGGTTTGCAATAATCCCGTTGGCGCAGATGAAATTTTAACTGGATTAGAGTGGCAAATGACAGCGGTAAGCCTTTCCCGCCTTGCACGCATGCATGCCAGAAACAGCTTTGGTTCGCTGACAAAATTACACGAAAATGGCGATTATGTGCAGGCTGTGCGCGAGATTGGAGTGATTGGGTACGGAAGCGAAGAGCTTCCATTGTAGTAGCTTCACAAATCTGCAGCAGAATCAGCCACAGCACTTTACTTTTTACTTTAAAATTACTCCATTCATAGGTTTTTTCTCAAAAGGTTTTCAACATGTCAGAAATATTTGATGTAGCAATCATTGGTGCGGGGCCGGGGGGGTATGTTGCCGCCATTCGCTGTGCGCAACTTGGCCTGAATACGGTATGTATTGATGAATGGAAAAATGCCAAGGGTAAGGCAAGTCTCGGTGGAACTTGCTTGAATGTCGGGTGCATTCCTTCCAAAGCTTTATTGGAATCTTCCGAAAAATATTTCCAACTAAAACACAAATTTTCCGCTCACGGCATTACGGCTGAACATGTGTCTGTGGATATTCTTGCCATGATCGCACGTAAAGACAAAATTGTAACCACTTTTACAGCCGGCATTGCCTCGTTGTTCAAGAAAAATAAGGTTAAATCGATGCACGGCAGAGGAATATTATTAAAGCGTGATGAATCGGCAGATGATTGGCAAATAAAAATTGATGATAACGGCAATACTGAGACTGTCCGGGCAAAGCACGTGATTGTGGCGACAGGATCGGTGCCACGTTCGTTGCCGTTTGCACCAATTGATAATAATCTGATATTAGATAATGCGGGTGCCCTGGCGTTATCGGAAGTACCTAAGCGATTGGGTGTTATCGGTGCTGGTGTGATCGGACTTGAAATGGGTAGTGTATGGCGCAGGCTTGGATCTGAAGTTGCCATTCTTGAAGCCATGCCTGGATTTCTCATGGCGGCTGATGAACAAATCGCTAAAGAAGCCAGAAATATTTTTACTAAAGAACCGGGTTTGCAAATTAATACCGGTGTAACGATTAAAGTGGTCGAAGCTTCGAACAATGTTGTGACTGTGAGGTATAGTGATGCCAATAATCAGGAACAGGTTTTGGAGGTAGACAAATTAATTGTTGCAATTGGCAGAGTACCCAATACCGCAGGACTCGGAATTAGTGAAAACGGATTATTGCTGGATGAGCGTGGTTTTGTTGTCGTTGATCAATACTGTCGCACTAACTTGCACAATGTTTATGCTGTAGGCGATGTTGTGCGAGGCCCAATGCTGGCGCATAAGGCGTCAGAAGAAGGTGTAACCATCGCTGAAATGATTGCGCAGATCGAGAAAAAAAGTCAGACAAGTCAAAATGAAGCGATCGATTTTAATACGGTACCGTGGGTTATTTATACTGCTCCCGAAATTGCTTGGGTAGGAAAAAATGAGCAGGAATTAAGAGCTGCCGGTATTGCTTATAAATCGGGGCAATTTCCTTTTATTGCAAATGGCCGTGCGCGTGCAATGGGCGAAACCAGCGGATTTATCAAAGTATTGGCTGATGAAAAAACTGACCGTGTATTGGGAGTACACATGATCGGTCCACATGTTTCTGAGCTTATTTCGGAAGCAGTTATGGCTATGAAGTTTTCAGCCAGTAGCCAAGATATCGCTTGTATTGTTCATGCCCATCCGTCCTTATCAGAAGTGCTTCACGAAGCTGCTCTTGGAGTGGATAAGCGTGCTTTGCACATTTGAAAATAAAAATTTGCCATTATCACGCACCGCTTATCCGGATTTTAAACAATTAGAGTGACACCTAAATACTAAAAACAATGACTTTTATCGGGATCAACACTACAAGACCAGCGTAAGTGATGAATTCCAGCTGTTTTATTTACTAGATAATCCGCTCGTAATTGCTTATTTTGCTCTACGGTTAATGCAACGGTTTCAGGTATAAAGCGCTCTTGGCTCCAGAATCTGATTCTGCAGAATTCGTCCGTAGAACGGCACAGCCTGTTTATGGCCGCGCTGTAAATTGTTTTGTCGGTGTATACGCTATGATCGATGAGTACCATATGAACAAATTTTCCGGATGTACCCATTTCTAGTGAACGAACAAGTTGCCAGCCATTGCCGCCTTCCAATTGTGGCGAGGAATTGGTATCAGACTCGTCTTGACTGTGATCTTCACCTTCATGTGAAAAAACACTGCATGGGATAACAAGTATTAAAAATAATAAAGCACTCGATAATAATTTATGCATGAAATCTCCCTGGCAAATGCCAATTCTTATTTATAAACATATATATTGCTTCCAGATAATTTTATTTTTTACTGAAAAATTCTTGCAGCGGGGCAGTATACTTGAAATTCGGATTCTGAACATTATTGAAAATTATTTTTGTAAATAATCCAAAAGATAAACAATGCAGTCGGATTTGATCAACAAGTAATTTATTGAAAGTATCAATTGAATAGTTTTTATTATTTCTTATAAAATTTTTTCAGTTTTTTTGAAATAACGAAGTTGTATATTTAGCTTTGATAACTGGAAGTTGCAGCCGCTTTGGCGCTTTTGGTAATTCGCAATAGAATCGCGCAGCCGGATTAAAGTGCTGTGATAAATGTTGCGCCTAAGTTACCACCTTAACCTTAAAATGTGTTATTGCCTGACCAGGCAGTAGAAAAGTTGAATCGTGGTAGTAAACACTATGGATAAGAAATTGCTAAGCCGTGAGATTTTCATGATATTCAAGCGGTGCTAATTGCCAGGCAGAACTCATACATCACCAAAGCGAGTTGTTCGTATTCACGTAAAAGCCCGGAACCTAGTTCTGACGATGCGCAAGAAGATTTGTTTGGTGCGCGCAATGCGGGTAATTACTCGACCAGTAGTAATACAACAACAACTTAATATTCTGTTGAAGTACTCATTACACCATTGATAATGGTTATGGCCATGAATCAGCCAATTGTCTAATGAACGGTTTCGCGGGTCAATGTCACGATAACCGTCAAAAGATTAAGAAATTAAGCGCCTGCTTTAGAGATTCATCGCGCTCATAAGCGTATTCACATTTTAGGAGCCGTATTTGATCTCGATACGCGAAAGGCTAAGCTTGTCGCTTAATTTTTTTATTCGTACCACATCCCTACAGCGATTCTCGGATTATTATCCATTAACCCAGCATACATGGTTTAGTTCAGTAAATTTTTCTTTATTTGTTCCTGGAGCCGATTGCGTTATGGGCGCTATGTCAGGTTGTGGTGCGACATTATGCCGCATTGTCTTACGCTTTATTATCTACGAAAATGCCTTCGTCTTTGTTTAAAGTAGTTCTGCCAACCATTCTTCTTGATCATTCGAGTGTGATAGGTGATCAATAAATAACAGTATGGCTTTCATTTTTTGTCCGAGTGATTGTTATTTAAGAGTTTCGTTAGTTGGTAGTGCATCAAGTTCTTGATAATTTTTTTATTAATGGAACTTTTCTAGTTATCAAGTACGTAGACAAACTAAAGCATTTTTCCGATTCAAATTATGAGGTAGTCAAGATTATTGGGGGGTAGTAATAAAAATGAATAGGCTATTAAAATTTTCGATTCAGGATTTATTTGTTTTGATAGTTTTCGTTGGCGTTTTTTCTAATGTAATGGCGCATACGGTATTGGAAACACCACAAGTAACGGAACTAAAAAAAATGACCAATAATATTGTTATTGGACATGGTTGTCAGGGTGAAGCTGTAATCGGAACGAGTGTGGTTTTCCCTGATGGTGAAAGCTCAACAATTGCAGTGGGTAACGATCCGCATAGCGGTGTCTTAACAGATTTTGTCCAGAATTGGGGAAATTTATTTCAGTTATTACAAAATCGCTCAGTTTTTAGTGAACAAGATGAAAAGCTGGATGCAGCCAGTAATGTGGTTGGATTTTGGTCAGGTGGCGGTCGAGGTGTCGCGGCCAATCTCAATGCTTATGTACCTTTCACTGTCAGTGCGGCAATTCTTGAGCCAACATCTTGCGCGACAAGTGTAAGGTTTGCGGTTGCAATCGTTGATGTATGCAAAATAACCACCATTGGTGACTTTACTGATGATGCAGTAAGTTTATGGACGCCAGCTGTCGGGTCGAAATATGATGGAGCGCCAGGCGGCCATGCTTATGATTCGCCAGCTTTCTTTACAATTAACCGCGACCTCGAAGCAAATCCTTTACCTGAAAATTGCGGCGGGGTAGGAGTGGAAGTATTTGTAAAACCATCGGCTGCGCAAATTGATCGCGATATGCCTATTATTTTTAATGGAACTCAGGTATGGCCACAACCATGATTACTGCTATGAAATCTGAAATTCTTTTTCTTAAATATGTGGTTGTGACAATGATGGCGTGTTTTGCAGTAAATAGTAATTTAATGGCAACTACCACATACACAGATGAGGCAAGTTTTAGTACCGCCTTAGGTTCTGCAGCGGTTACTATGGAAAGTTTTGAGTCGTTACCGACTGGAAATGGTGCTTCTTTGCTCGCTTCGCCTGCGGTAGAAGTATCTTGCGATGGTTCTGCCTGGTGCTCGGGATTTTTTGGTGTATCAGCCATAATGCCGACAGATGGTGCACAAGGCGTATATTTTGCTACGCCTGATAGCATTACCTTTACCTTCTTGGAGCCAATAACAGCATTTGCCATTGATGTTGGGGATCTTGGTACCAGAGGTGCAACCAATTTTAGTGCGGTGTTATCGAATGGTAATACGGCGACATTCTTTACTGACTACACGGGTACAAGTTTTGGTCAGTCATTTGTGGGGATAGTCGACAGTGTTGCTTTTTCTACGATAACTTTTTATGGCACTGTTATGGATGACGGAATTTATTTTGACCGGATGCAGACCGCGCTGGCCGATATACCTCCTGTGCTTGAGCCCAATCACTATTTTATGCTCATAACAGGCTTGGGGTTTTTAGGTGTTCTGGCGGCATACCGTAAGCGGAACAAAGTTTCTATTTGATCGATCAGTTTTTCATTGTAAACCCCCGTTGTTAACGGGGTTCTCGCATAACCTTTTAAGATTGATGCTTATTTTTAATCGGCGAAAGGGTTTCTTATCAAATTACATTCAAGCATTTCTCCTTGAATTTTTCGTACCTAAAATTTGCTGTTATCGATCCCTTCATAAGCTATAATCTTGCGCTTTAATTTAGTAATTGACCAAGGTAATGTTACAAGGGATTAATTTGGCATGCACTCGCGGAGATCGTGAGCTATTTAAGGATGTTAATTTTTCTCTTGGAACGGGCGGCCTGATGCAAGTGCGTGGTCCAAATGGCAGTGGGAAAACCAGTTTGTTACGTATGTTATGCGGATTATCGAGTCCTGCAGCAGGTGAAATTCTCTGGTGCGGTGAAGCAATTCGTGTTTTAAATGAAGATTATTTTGCCGCCATGACTTATATCGGTCATTTAAGTGGTACTAAGGACGATTTGACAGTCATAGAGAATTTACGAATTTCAAGTGCGCTTTCTGGATATGAAATTAGCGAGGATCAAGCAAGTGAAGCACTTGAGAATCTTGGTTTAGGTGGCAGGGAACGGCTATTGGTGAGGGTTCTATCTCAAGGTCAGCGACGTAGAGTAGGATTGGCGCGTTTGCTAACTTGCAAAACTTCGTTATGGATACTAGATGAGCCTCTGGTCGCGTTGGATGCGATGGCTGTTAAGTTTATACAAGGTTTATTAGAACGTCACTTACAACAGGATGGCATGGTTGTGATGACAACACATCAAGAAATTGATATTGCGGCTGCATCTATCGTGCAACTTCAATTGGCATGATAATTATGTGGATCATTAAACGTGATTTACTGTTAGCTATACGCCGCCAATCCGATGTCTTAACCACTCTATTTTTTTTCGTAATCGTAGTGAGTCTTTTTCCACTGAGTGTGGGGCCTGAGATGAATATGTTACGTGCAATGGCACCCGGTGTGGTTTGGGTAGCTGCATTATTGGCTTCAATGTTGTCTTTGAACCGAATGTTTTCTAATGATTACATGGATGGCACGTTAGAACAAATGTTGCTATCACCTCAATCGCTATCACTCTTGGTTCTAGGAAAAGCTTTTGCTCATTGGTTGGTGACAGGTATTCCGCTAGTAATAATGGCACCGATATTAGGAATTCAATACGATTTACCAGCCGAAGCATTGGTGGTGCTTACACTTACTCTACTTCTGGGAACCCCGGTTTTAAGCTTAATCGGCGCGATCGGTGCGGCATTGACATTGGGATTGCGAGGTGGAAGTGTGCTGATTTCATTATTAGTATTGCCATTGTATATTCCAGTGCTAATTTTTGGTGCCGGTGCGGTAGAGGCAAATATGGCAGGGATTGGGTTTGACGCGCACCTGTCGCTATTGGGCGCATTCTTACTGGCATCCTTGGCGCTTGCTCCTTGGGCAACGGCCTCTTCTCTCCGTGTTTCGTTGGAATAAGTGAGCGCACTTCAAGAGAGATGCATTCATTACTACTTGTATTGTAATGTGTGAATTGGTTTCCAGATAATCTTTGGCATTTAGAATTTGTAAATAGAAGGCAATTCTTTTTTGTTTTTAGTATAGAATTGACAAAATAAAAATAAGTCATTCAGTCTCAGATATAGAGCTTACTTTTAATTAAAATAATTATAACATTTGATATGACGATCAATTGGTTCAAATATTCTTCTCCTGCGAGTTTTTACTCATTAGCAGGAAAAATGATTCCAATATTTGCTTTCGCCGCAGTAATATCGCTAGTTGCGGGCCTTTATGTTGGTTTCTTTGTGGCGCCTACGGATTTCCAGCAAGGTGAAGCTTATCGGATTATTTTTATCCATGTACCTGCTGCATGGATGTCAATGTTTCTGTATGTTGTGATGGCTTTTTGGGCGGGTATTGGCTTGGCATTTAACACTAGGCTGTCTTCAATGTTTGCTACTGCAATAGCGCCGACAGGAGCTATGTTTACTTTCATTGCACTCTGGACAGGCTCATTATGGGGAAAGCCGATGTGGGGAACCTGGTGGGTATGGGATGCAAGGCTAACTTCCGAATTAATTCTGTTATTTCTTTATATAGGGTTTATGTCTTTACAAGCGGCTATTGATGATCCGCGTCGCGCTGACAAAGCTGGTGCGATTATTGCGCTAGTTGGTGTAGTGAATATTCCCATTATTTATTTCTCAGTGCAATGGTGGAATACCTTGCACCAGGGGGCGTCAGTTAGTATTAATCAAGCTCCATCTATGGCATCGACAATGCTGTTAGGCATGTTGATTATGGTGTTTGCAAGCTGGATGTATTCCATTGCAATCATACTAAAACGCGTGCGTGTGATTATTATTGAACGCGAAAGTCATACAGCATGGGTAGCGGAGTTACAGAAAAAGGATTCTATACGATGAATTGGTCAAGTGTATCGGACTTTTTTGCAATGGGAGGCTATGGGCTTTATGTTTGGGGTTCGTATGTGGTGACATTAATTTGTATAGTTGCTGAAATTTGGTTAATTTCAAATCGTCGCCGAACTTTAGAAAAGCAATATAGTCTCATTCGTAACATTAATATAAGAAGAGATAAAAAATGAAACCCCGTCATAAAAAACTTGCATTCATTGTCGCAGGAATTACTGTATTAGGTATTGCTTCAATGTTGGTACTTAATGCTTTTCAAAGTAACTTGGTTTTTTTCTTTAGTCCATCTCAAGTTGTTGCAAACGAAGCACCTATCGGAAAAAGCTTTAGAATTGGCGGATTAGTTGCGGAAGGTAGCGTTAAACGCGAAGACGGATCCACTACAGTACATTTTGCTGTTACTGATACAGCAGAAACTATCCCTGTTGTGTATACGGGTATTCTGCCAGATTTATTTCGTGAAGGTAAAGGTGTAGTGGCGCAAGGAAAAATTTCGAACGCAGGTGTTTTTGAAGCTGATGAAGTACTTGCGAAGCACGATGAAAATTACATGCCCCCTGAAGCTGCCGAGGCTTTAGAAAGGGCTGCCAAAGCGCAAAAAGCGTCGTTAACGCAGTAATTCTCCCAAGGAAATGAATGTGTTCTGAAGAATTCATTTTTTAATCCTGAAAAATTTTTAACTTGAAAAAATATAATCATGATTCCAGAAATTGGTAATTTTGCTTTAATACTTGCTTTGCTTTTAGCAGTTGTACAAGGAACACTACCCATCATTGGGGCAACACGCGGTATCTCATCTTGGATTGCACTTGCAAGACCAGTGGTTCAAGGGCAATTCGTATTTGTATTGATAGCCTTTCTATGCTTGGCTTACTCTTTTGTCAGTAGTGATTTTTCAGTTCTGAATGTAGCCAAAAATTCAAATACCGAATTACCGTTTCAGTACAGACTAGCAGCTACCTGGGGTTCGCATGAAGGTTCGTTATTACTATGGGTATTGATGCTCGCAGGCTGGTCCGTGGCAGTCAGTGTTTTCAGTAAACAGTTACCGGATGATGTTGTGGCGCGAGTACTTGGAGTATTAGGTTTTGTCAGTATTGGTTTCTACTTATTCATGCTGATTACTTCTAATCCTTTCGATCGATTGTTGCCAGCCGCTACTGAAGGCAGCGATTTAAATCCGCTCTTGCAGGATGCAGGGATGGTAGTTCATCCTCCAATGCTCTATATGGGATATGTTGGTTTTTCAATTGCTTTTGCTTTTGCGATTGCAGCATTGATGAGTGGCAAGCTTGATGCGACTTGGGCGCGTTGGTCTCGCCCTTGGACGATTGTTGCATGGGTGTTTTTGACATTCGGAATTATGCTTGGTAGCTGGTGGGCGTATTATGAATTAGGTTGGGGCGGATGGTGGTTCTGGGATCCTGTCGAAAATGCTTCATTCATGCCTTGGTTAGTGGGAACCGCTTTAGTTCATTCGCTGGCTGTTACAGAGAAACGGGGAAGTTTCAAAAGTTGGACTGTTTTATTAGCAATATGCGCATTTGCATTGAGCTTGTTGGGAACCTTCCTAGTCCGGTCGGGTGTACTAACCTCTGTTCATGCTTTTGCCACCGATCCTGCACGCGGTATATTTATTTTGATTTTCTTGGTGGTTGTAATCAGCTTTTCCTTGATATTGTTTGCATGGCGTGCACCTAAAGTTGGTTTAGGTGGAAAATTTGATTTGGTTTCGCGAGAATCTATGTTATTGACTAATAACATCTTGTTACTAGTTGCAGCGGCAAGTGTATTGCTTGGAACTTTATATCCATTGATTATTGATGCTTTGGGTTTGGGAAAACTTTCAGTAGGTCCTCCATATTTTGAAGCAGTTTTTGTTCCTGTGATGACTCCAGCAATTTTTCTGATAGGTATTGGCCCTATTTCCAGATGGAAGCAAATGAGTTTGCCAACATTGGTGGTTCGTTTACGTTGGGCGTTTGCAGTGAGTTTAGTGTCTGCTTTGATTGCGCCGTATTTCATGGGTGAATGGAAGCCAATGATTAGTTTTGGTTTGTTACTGGCTTTCTGGATTGTGGTTTGTGTAGCGGTTAGTGTGAAACATCGTCTGAACACGAGTGGTGAAGGTAGCATATTTACCAAACTGGCGAAGCAATCGAGAAGCTATTATGGCATGCACCTTGCGCACTTGGGTGTGGCAGTATTTATTATCGGCGTCACATTGGTGAATGGCTATGAAACCGAAAAAGATGTACGCATGGAAATCGGAAGTAAAGTAACTGTTGGCGGTTATGCTTTCCAATTCAATGGAACCAGTGATGTCATTGGGCCGAATTACAAAGCGGTTCGCGGCGATATTGGGGTTTTTAAAGATAATCAATTCGTACGTAATTTGTATCCGGAAAAACGTACTTACAATGCTTCAGGTATGGCAATGACCGAAGCGGCAATTGATACGGGATTGCTGCGTGATCTTTATGTAGCGTTGGGTGAACCATTGACGAATGGGGCATGGGTAGTGCGTGCATATCATAAGCCGTTTGTTGACTGGATTTGGCTTGGATGTTTATTGATGGCGATTGGTGGCATTACCTCTGTGACTGATCGTCGCTATCGTTTGAGAATTAGTAAAAAGAAATCAGTAGTACCTGCAACGGAGGTTGAAGTAGCTCAACAGCCTAAAGAATTACCAGCAGTATCTAAGGCTGAATTAGCGACAGAGACAACTAAGGTATGATGCGCTATCTGATTCCTCTATTTGCATTTATGGTGTTGGCAGCTTTCCTGCTTGTAGGATTAACCCTAAATCCCCGGCAGGTACCTTCGCCGTTGATCGACAAACCAGCACCAAAATTTCAACTTAATCAATTACACGAACCGGATAAAACTATGTCGTCTGACGACAATCTTGGTAAAGTGTGGATGTTAAATGTATGGGCATCATGGTGCGTTGCTTGCCGTGATGAACATCCGTTATTGGTGCAGTTGGCGAAGTCAGGGATTGTGCCGATTTATGGTCTCAATTATAAAGATGAACGTAGTACTGCATTACAGTGGCTTAAACGCTATGGTGATCCCTATGCCATTAGTATCGTCGATATTGAAGGCAAAGTTGGGATCGATTATGGTGTTTATGGTGTACCGGAAACTTACGTTATTGATAAGCAAGGTATCATTAGGCACAAACAAATTGGGCCAGTAACAGTGGATTCGTTGGAAAAAACTATTATTCCGCTAATCAAAGAATTGCAGCAGCAAACATAGAATTAAAGTATTTCTACACTAAAGGTTAGCCTTGTCATGATATATCAATTAAATGGAGTAATGAAAGTAGCTAAGTTATTGTTTTTTTTGCTACTTTTGATGATTCCGTTGATAGGATGGGCAAAAGAAGCCGTACCTGTTGCCGAAGATCCTGAAGTTGAAAAAAGAATGCTGGCATTGACAATGGATTTGCGTTGTCTGGTTTGTCAGAATGAACCTATATCGGACTCCCGTGCGGAATTTTCAAATGACATTCGCCGTGAGATTCGGGAGCAGATCAAAGCCAATAAATCAGATGAAGAAATTGTTCAATTTCTGGTTGATCGTTACGGAGATTTCATTCTTTATAACCCTCCTATGAAATCAACAACCATTCTGTTATGGTTTGGTCCAATTATATTATTTGTTATTTCGCTCGGAGCATTGATTTTTCATTTAAGGCGCCGTCGTGTTCAGGTTCAAGACATAGCGCTTTCACCCGAGCAACTTGCACAAGCGGAAGCATTACTGGATGAAGAAAAAAAAGGTAAAAAAGTATGACGGCTTTTTGGGTAATTTCTGGTATCTTCATTGTAGCAGCCTTGCTATTCATAATTCCCACTCTATTACGTAATAAAGACAATCACTTGGCAAATATTGAGCACGATGCCGTCAACATTACGGTATATCGCGATCAAATCGCTGAACTCGATAGAGACTTGGAGAACGATATATTAAGCCGGGAGCAGTACAATAAAAGTAAGCAAGAATTGCAGCAACGCATGTTGCAAGATGTAAGCGGGCATGAACAATTAACACTAAATAAGAATAAGAAGTTTCAAAATATTGCATTAGCTGCGATTCTGACGCTGGGATTTCCGCTTGCTGCCATTTTTTTGTATTTGAATATCGGCGACACGCGCGGATTATTGCCGCAAGCGCAGTTAGCCAGTGTTACGCAAATGGATCGAAGTGGTGGTACTGGTATTGGCGATGATATGAATGGTCATGATTTTTCTGCGGCACTGGAAAATCTTATTGCAAGGTTGAGCAGTAATCCCGAAGATGTCGAAGGATGGCTGATGTTGGCACGTACCTATACAGCGATGGAACGTTTCACCGAGGCCAGTAATACTTACGCCAAACTTGCTGAGTTAGTGCCCAATAATCCACAGATACTTAGCGATTACGCACGCGCACTTGGCCTTAAAAATCAAGGAACACTCGCTGGAAAACCCGCGGAGTTACTCTACGATGCACTAAAGATTGATCCGGAATTTCCACCAGCATTGGCATTAGCCGGTCATGCGGAATTTGAACAGGAAAATTATGCGGGAGCATCTGCGCATTGGGAGAAACTGCTGACCACCATTCCTACTGATTCACCCTTAGCGAAGTCTGTTAAAGATAGCATAGCTGAGGCCAAGTTGTTGGCAATGGGCACAGGTAAAATACAAGCGGCTGAGCAACCAGTTGTTCACACAACTTCCTCAGCTAAGGATAATTCATCGGTGGAAACGGACCATCAACCTGTGGCTCCAGAAACTCAACTAGCTCAAGCAAGTTCAGGTACCACGGCAAATTCAACATCTGTATCTGGCCGCGTAACCCTAAAACCTGAATTGGCTTCTAAAGCATCCTCCAGCGACACATTATTCATTTATGCGCGAGCTAAAACTGGACCGAAAGTACCATTAGCGATTTTGCGCTTGAAGGTAAGCGACTTGCCGGCAACATTTATATTAACCGATGATATGGCAATGATGCCAACGATGAAAATGTCAAGTTTTCCGGAAATTGTAATTGAAGCTAGGATTTCGAAGTCCGGCCAGGCCGTTCCTGCAAGCGGTGATTTGCAAGGATTTAGTGAGTCGGTCAAACTGGGATACAGTGACATTTCAATCGTAATTGATAGGCAAATTCCTTAATCAAAATCATGGTAAAACTTGATCAGACTGTAGAAAACTTTGTATTACCGGCCACAGGTGGAGGCAATTTTTCTTTAGCGGACAATTTGGGAAAAACACTTGTTATTTACTTTTATCCCAAAGATGATACACCCGGCTGTACGACGGAAGGCCAGGATTTTCGCGATCATTGGTCAGCATTTTCGGAAAAAAATTGCATTATCGTTGGCGTTTCGCGTGACTCAATCAACTCTCATGAGAAATTTAAAGAAAAAATGCAATTTCCGTTTGATTTGCTTAGTGACACAGACGAGAAAGTTTGCAATTTATTCGATGTCATGAAGATGAAAAATATGTACGGCAAGCAAGCCCGTGGTATCGAACGCAGTACCTTCGTAATCGATGAACAAGGAATTCTCCGTAAAGAATGGCGTGGTGTGAAAGTTCCAGGCCATGTACAAGAAGTTTTGAATTTTGTTTCTACGATGGGTAGTAAGCAATAGAAGTAAACTGTTTTTTTCGCGAGGCGGCGCAGTGCCTAGTGCGATTAGGTTTTCTTATGAATCAATCAAGGTGAAGTTTTTGTTGTAGTCAGTTTTGAAGAAATGTTGGAGTTTCTCTCTTCACTTTAATCCACCGTTCTAGGAATACGCAGATGAGGTTAGGCAAATAGTTAAATGCAAAAAGTTCATAAAGGGCTTAAACTGAATTAAGAAGCCAAAGATTAGTAAAATCCATCCAACTAAATTAAGCCATCTATAGTATTTCTCTTTCCAAACTTGTTTCCCTCCCCAGCCAACTCCAATACCAAATTGCGATGTTAAGCAGAGTAGGACGGCACCCATAAAATTCAGAAGCAATCCCACATCTGCACAACTCATAATATAATAATTTAAGTTATTACCTTGTTAACCCCGCATACAACACCGGCAATTTCTCCGGCAATCGTTCCACGTGATCCACCACCAAATAATTGCGTTCACCGAAAATCCTTGATACGTATTGATCCGCGCGCGGATCAAGGCTCATGCAGTAAGTAATGATGCCAGAGCGCCCGGCTTCCTCTACTGCTTTTTTGGTGTCGTGACGAAGGTATTGCGGATCGCGTACATCAACATCGGCTGGTTCGCCGTCAGTGATCACCAGTAATAGTTTCTTCGCCGATTTTTGTAATTTCAGGTAATGCGAAGCGTGGCGCATTGCGGCACCCATGCGAGTTGATAGTTGTCCGCTCATACCGGCCAGCTTGGCTTTTGGGATCTCGTCATACGGTTGATCGAAATCCTTAAAACGGTAATATTCAACATCATGACGGCCGTCGGAACAGAAGCCATGAATCGCAAATGGATCGCCAATTTTGTTGATAGCGTTGGCCAGCAATACCGTTGCTTGGCGCGTCAGATCCAACACGGAATAGTCATGTCCGGCGACTTTATCGTTGGTCGATTCCGATAAATCTAACAATACCAGCACCGAAATGTCTCGCACTTTGCGTACCGAACGCATCATGATGCGCGGATCAGGCTGCATACCCATACGGATATCGATCATTGAACGAATAGCGGCGTTGATGTCGATTTCATCGCCATCTTCCAGTTTACGGATGCGGCGTGTGCCTTGTGGTTGCATCGCATCGAGCAAAAATTTCATTCGCGCAATTTCACGTTTATATTGATTGGCAATATCGTCAATGCATTGCATATCGCCGAGCTTGGCGCGTTTTTCCTGGACCGTGGCCCAATCGGGGCGCTCTAATTGAATCTGGTAATCCCATTCGGAATAGTGGTAGGGTGCTGAAACAGGTTCTTTACCATCCATCTGATTGTATGAGACACCCATATCTTCGTATGGGAAGAATTCGCTTCCCATAACCCAGATTTCTTGTGCATCGTCTCCGGCAGTTTCGACATCGATTTCGTTGGCGAACTCCATTACGTTGACGTATTTGCGTACTTGCTTCGGAGCATCGTAGCCTGCGGAAATCGATTTGTCGAAATCAAATTCCTCGAATTCCCAGAAATAACGATTGTCATCGCGATAAGGCGCGTTCTGTATGTCGGTACGCGGATTGTATGGAATCTTTTTATCCATAAAATCGTGTGCGAGTTGCACGCCGATATCCCATGAGATTTTATGGCAATACAGATTATTTTGTGCAGATTTAAACAGCTTGCGTCCTTTGGCAATCCACGGATCATTATCCTTATAATCTGAATCGAGCAACGCGCGTGCCAAACGGTTGAGATAGTCACCCATGGAGGCGTTCATATCCGATGTGGCGTCATGCAACGCAGACCAGGTTTTGCGCAAGCCGGGAAAGCGGCGTATCGACAATTCTTCGATGCGCGCATCTTCAATAACAGCAATTACCGCCATCTGCATTGGGTTTAATGCTTCTGCGGAAATTCTTTCTTTGGTTTCCACCAAATGTGCAGCAGCATGCGCAGCAGCGGCACGATACACTTCCGTGGCGGAAATATCGCCATGACTGTCATAAGCGTCCGGTAGATGGATAAAATAGTTTTCAATAAACGGTTTATAGCCTTCGCGTGTTTCAAAATCCCCGGATGTGGGCTTCATAAAAAAATCCCGTCCCCACAGCGCGCGCAAATACATATTAATGCGGCGCTGTATATCGACAAACAACGTACCTTTACGCTCTTTTTGTAAAACCGCGAGTGATTCTTTGGATTCCAATCCGAAATACTTGATTTGCTCTTCGTAATCAGTTCGGTGAGCGTGTGCCCCCCACATTGCCCAGCGGCGCAAGCCGCCTAGTGTAAGCTGTCCAAACAAGATATCCAGTTTACTAAGCATGGGACGAATGCCCCGCGGCGCTTGCGCAATGAGGTTATTCAGGAATTGCAGGTAATTCTGGAACAGATGTGCGTCACCTAGACGTTTTGCAGCGGTTGGTGATGTTGCCAAAACTAGCTCTATGACCGCCCCAGAAGTTCTCGAAGCCAGTGAAAGTACGGAGGTTGCCAAATCACCAATAACATCTTCGCCAATTTCCTTGGCGACGAGCGGAATTTCATCGATCCAGCAATCGACAACACTGCGTCCGCGCCCCAAACCGTGAATGGCTGAAGCACCCTTTAAATAATTATCCAAGCCGCGAGGCGAGAATACTTTAACCGCTTCCGGCCAAGCATGATGAAGCAATTCAATCGATTCCGGTTGCAGATCTTCAAGTAATTCTTTGTAATCGTCTAAATTGACACTCATGGCAGTACCTGTTTAGTGAGTTAGAACAATCAAAACCGACAATGACGTACCGGGTTAGTTAAAGAAAGTGCTGACTGCTGCATCCAGTGCGTCGCGCATATCCGGATCGTCGGTGATAGGCCGTACCAAGGCCACGCGGCAGGCGGCATGCGCATCGACTTTCTTGGCGATGAGACTACCGGCGTAAATCAGCATCCGTGTAGAAATACCTTCATCCAAGCCGTGACCTTTCAAATTGCGGGCGCGTTCGGCGATCGATACCAGTTTTTCGGCAATATCCGTTGAAACGCCGGATTCATGTGCAACGATTTCGCTTTCGATTTCATGACTCGGGTAATTGAAGTCCAACGCACCAAAACGTTGTTTGGTCGATTGCTTCAGATCTTTCATTAAGCTTTGGTAGCCGGGGTTATACGAAATAACGATCTGAAAATCTTCGTGCGCCTGGACTAATTCGCCTTTCTTTTCCAGAGGTAATACGCGGCGATTATCTGTTAATGGATGGATGACTACGGTGGTGTCCTGACGCGCTTCGACCACTTCGTCGAGATAACAAATCGCGCCATAACGCGCAGCGACGGCTAATGGGCCATCTTGCCAGCGTGTGCCGTTAGCATCCAGCAAGAAACGGCCAACCAGATCCGATGCCGTCATGTCTTCGTTACATGCGACAGTGATCAGAGGTTTTTTTAATTTCCATGCCATGTATTCGACAAAGCGGGTTTTACCGCAGCCGGTCGGACCTTTCAACATCATTGGCATGCGTACTGAATAGGCGGCTTCATAAAGTTTCACTTCGTCCCCGACGGGATGGTAATAAGGTTCTTTCTTGATACGATATTGGTCAATGATTTTGCTCATGACAGACTCCTGTAAGAACAGTCTTTATCGAATGGTTGTAATCCGAATTCTGGTCAAAAAAAACCCCCGCCCTGTTAAGGGGAAAGGGGGTCTCAGAAGTTGTAAAACAATCCGTTGCTTACTCAATCCGTAATGCTTGCTTGGCGTACCCGATCCTTGTCTTCTTGAATAGGCTCAGAATTTCGGCGACTTATCCGCCTTACGGTCGGAATGCTCATTAGGTTTTTTCACAACTTCACAGATTTGAACCCCGTTTGCTGCTTAAACCGTTTTGCCGCGGTAAATCACCATTGATGTACCCTGGCTTTGCGAAAAATTGTCATAACCGATCAAACGTACATGGTTATTAGGATTGGCCTTATGACAAGCTTCTGCTTCAGCTAAAATGCGATCGACATCCGTTTCGCCGAACATTGGCAATTTCCACATATACCAGTAGTTATCCATCAAGTGCTCTGGTTCGGTGTGTTCAATTGCTGGATTCCAACCTTTTTTGACGATGTATTCAACCTGTTGTTTAATCTGTTTGGCAGTCATTGAAGGCAAGTAAGAAAAGGTTTCAAATTTGCGGCTCGCAGGGTCGCTGAGGCGGCTTTTATAATCCAACATTTCTGACATTCTGTTACTCCTAAGTTTAGGTTATCCGGCACAATCAATTTGTGCCGGTCTTGATAAAATGTTTATTTGTGCGCGACATCCAGTTTGTCGACGGTGTCGAATTCAAACTTGATTTCTTTCCAGGTTTCCATCGCGATTTTGAGTTCTGGGCTATGTTTTGCCGCAGCGGTTAGAATTTCTTTACCTTTCTTCTCGATTTCGACACCTTGATTACGTGCTTCGACGCAAGCTTCCAGTGCCACGCGATTAGCTGCCGCACCGGCTGCATTACCCCATGGATGGCCTAATGTACCACCACCGAATTGCAAACAGGCATCATCACCAAAGATCGCAACCAATGCAGGCATATGCCATACGTGAATACCGCCGGATGCAACCGGGAAAACACCGGGCATAGAACCCCAATCTTGATCGAACATAATGCCGCGGCTGCGATCTTCTTTGATGAAGCTGTCGCGCATAATGTCGATCCATCCGAGCGTTGCGGCACGATCACCTTCCAATTTACCGACTACGGTTCCGGAGTGCAGGTGATCACCACCAGACAAACGTAAAGCTTTAGCCAATACACGGAAATGGATACCGTGATGCGGATTACGGTCAATTACCGCATGCATGGCACGATGGATGTGTAATAGGATACCGTTGTCACGGCACCAGTTTGCCAAGCCAGTGTTGGCGCAGAAACCGCCTGTCAGGTAGTCATGCATAATAATCGGCGCACCCAATTCTTTCGCAAACTCAGCGCGCTTGTACATTTCTTCCGGAGTCGGCGCCGTTACGTTCAAATAGTGCCCTTTGCGTTCGCCGGTTTCACGTTCTGCTTTGTGAATGGCTTCCATCACGAATTCGAAACGTTGACGCCAGCGCATAAATGGTTGGCTATTGATGTTTTCGTCGTCTTTGGTCAAATCCAAGCCACCGCGCAGGCATTCATAAACGGCGCGACCATAATTTTTAGCTGACAAACCCAGTTTCGGTTTGATGGTGCAACCAAGTAATGCACGACCGTATTTGTTCAGTTTGTCGCGTTCTACTTGAATACCATTTGGAGGGCCGCCGCAGGTTTTTACAAAAGCGATCGGGAAGCGAACATCTTCCAAGCGTAGCGCACGGATCGCTTTGAAGCCGAATACGTTGCCAACGAGGGAGGTAAACACGTTGACAACGGATCCTTCTTCGAACAGATCGATCGGGTATGCTATGAAAGCATAGAAACAAGTGTCATCACCAGGTACGTCTTCGATACGGTAAGCGCGGCCTTTGTAATAATCCAAGTCGGTCAGCAAGTCAGTCCAAACGGTTGTCCAGGTACCGGTAGAGGATTCCGCCGCAACGGCCGCAGCTGCTTCTTCACGGTCAACGCCAGGTTGTGGAACGATTTTGAAACATGCCAGAATATCGGTATCCAAAGGGGTGTATTCGGGCGTCCAGTAGGTTTGCCGGTATTCTTTCACGCCGGCGTTGTATGTTTTAACGGCCATGATATTTTCTCCAATTTAAATTTTACTCATCTCAATCAAGGTACACGATACAATAGACGGAATGAGTAGAAGTTGCATTACAAAATAACTACTTACTTGACTACTTGGTTACTTCTCAGATCATTGGTATGTAACTATAGCGAGATTAAACTATAAGAACAAATCAATAATTCTGATATTTATGATAAGTTATTACTTATAACAGTCTTGCGCGATTGAATTATGCTGCATGTCACACTACGTCAATTAAAAGTATTCGAGTCGGTTGCTCGGCATTTAAGCTATTCTCGTGCTGCCGAAGAGCTGTATCTGACTCAACCTGCTGTTTCCATGCAGATAAAACAACTTGAAGACAATGTTAGTTTACCGCTATTCGAACAATTAGGTAAGCGGATTTATTTGACCGAGGCAGGTCGAGAACTCTACCAATACAGTCGGGCAATCGCACAGCAGTTATCTGATATGGAAACGGCGCTAGATGAGTTGAAAGGCATGGAACGTGGCAAATTGAATATTTCAGTCGTGACGACAGCCAATTATTTTGCGCCACACCTACTAGCGAAGTTTTGTCAGAGATATCAAGGCGTCACCGTCAGTTTGAATGTTTCGAATCGTGAAACCGTGCTGAAACAATTGGCGGATAATTTGATTGATCTGGCAATTATGGGCCAGCCGCCGGAGGGCTTGGATATCGATAGCGAATCGTTTATGGAAAATCCTTTGGTTGTGGTTGCGCCACCAAATCATCCACTATGCCAAGCGCGTCAAATTCCTGTTAAGCGATTGGAAAAAGAAATTTTCCTGGTACGGGAATCGGGTTCCGGAACACGCGGTGCCATGGAACGATTTTTCGCCGAACATGGCATCAAAATTAATAAAGGTATGGAAACGGATACCACAGAGGCCATCAAACAGGCTGTGCAAGCAGGTATGGGGTTGGGTATCATGTCTCAACATACTGCGGAATTGGAACTTGAAACGAATCGTTTGAAGATGTTGGATGTACAGGGTTTTCCGATTATCCGCTACTGGCATGTGGTGAATAGAAAAAACAAGCGGCTGTCTGGCGTTGCAAATGCTTTTCGCGAATTTTTGCTAACCGAAGCTGAGAAATTGATGCTGAAATCAAAAGAATAAAGTTTTTGATAATAATCAGTTTATTATTTAAAATCGAATAAGCAAATGATTTTTTAATGTGGATATACATAGTTCTAACCAACTAATTAAAAATCAATGAATGCAAACAACTCGAGCGTTCCGGCAATTTATTTCATTTGCGGTGTTCTGGCATTGATCATTTTGCTGCTGGATATCGTTACACCGCTTGGTATTGCTACGGGCGTGCTGTACATAGTCGTTGTACTGGTTTCACTGCGTTCGCCAAAAAAGCAATTTACGATAGCCGTTGCATCGGCTTGCACACTATTGGTCTTCATTGGAATTGCGTTATCGCCATCCAGCGAAATCGCGCTGTATCAAGTTTATGCGAACCGTTTTTTGAGTATATTGGCTATCTGGGTTACTGCGATACTGGCTTTGAAACAACGTGATAGCATAAAACAACTGCATGCAGAGCACCTAAAGTACGAACAAGCAGCCCGTAAAGCGGAAGTAAGGCAAGAGAAGTTAAAAGTGTTAAAGGCAACCATGCAAACTGTGCAAGATATTGTTGGCAATTTTCTGAATAACATGCAATATTTCAGATTGGAAATGAGTAAAAACAATGGGTTGTCGCCAGAATCCACACAAAAACTTAATCGGCTAATTCAAGAGACATCTATTCAAATTAATGAATTAGGAAATTTGGAAGAAACTCGGGAAAGAAGGCTGGCTGGGGATGAGGTGGGTATTGACTATAAGCTGATTGTCGGAGATAAAGATACAATCGACAATCGACAATCGACAATCGACAATCGACAATCGACAATCGACAATCGACAATAAAAAATAGATGTTACAAGATATCAAGGAGAAATGATGTCAGGACAAGGATCGGGTGGAAACGTACTCGCAGCAATTTGTAGTTTTTTTATTCCGGGTTTGGGGCAATTGGTACAAGGACGCATACTGGCGGCAATATTATTTTTTGTCATTACCGGCACGGGATATTTTTTCTGGGTTTTAATTATCCCTGCAGTGATCGCCGGAATTTTTCATTTGTGGTCAATCATAGATGCAGCCCGATTTGTTGGCGCGGATTGATACACATCACAGTTTTGACGAATGATCAGAATTCTGGTGAGAAGCGGTGATATATTGCCGCCAGGATAAAACCGCGGCTGTAAAGACAGGCAACGGGATTCTTGCAGATTGTCCAGGTTCTGGCGAAAAATCCTCTTCAATTTCAGCGTAATGCGGCGATAGCCGCAAGCAATAGGCGTTTCCGATACGTTCCCAATCAGAAAGCTTGCCAGTGCGGACATCATCGATTTTTTCCATTAATTCGTTTACGCTTTCCAGACTTTTTTGTATGTCGATGGCCAAGTAAGCGGTAATCATACGATGAGCCGGTGCATCGTCATTATATCCAGGCCAGGTGAAGGATGGACTGCTCATTCAAAAATTGGAAACGCTGTATCGATTTTGCCTTGTCGGGCGGGTGCGAAGCCAAT
>CAADGS010000014.1 GCA_900696615.1 uncultured beta proteobacterium | reverse complement strand
ATCAATTCATCCAGGTTCTCAGTCAGCAACCTAACCAGTCCGGGCGATTGAATGTCTTCGATAGCGTTGATCTGCGGTAGCGGTTTATGACCGCGTGCTTCGGCCAGTAACGAGACGTAATAACCGATGCTCTGGTAATGATACGATTTGCACAAATTATAGACGCGCGCGTGAAGATGTCCGCCATAAGCCGGATTGGTCAAATATTCTTTAGCCGATACCACCGATACATCCGGAATTTTTAGCGACCAGTGCTGCGAATTGCTGACGATGATCAAATTGCTCATGGCAATTCCTCATTCAACTGCTGCCCAGCAGTTTGCGGCGCATGGATCACCAGCAAATTGGAGTCATACGTCACGATGCCAAGCAGAATAGCGTTAATTACCCGGTCGATATTGCACCAGTATTCCTGGTTGGAACCATACGGATCGGCCACCCGTAACGTCCGTTTGGTACGGTCATAACCGGTAATGACGACAAAGTGGCCAGATGGCACGCCGCGGATATCGTCCGGTGTATCGTCCGGACCGTACTCACGCGCCACACGATATAAAAACGTCGAACTCAACCCCGTCAATATTGGCATCCCGCGGCGCAGCAAGCCATGAATCAGCGCATGCGACAAATCTAACAAGCGCAACCGTCCGCCTAAGCTCAAGAATTCCAGATAACCTTCGGTGACATAACGCAAGCGGCGATCGGTTTTGACTGTGGATTGATGCCGTAAACGTTGCGCGATGTCGATGCCGGAGGCAAACCAAGTAGGATCAAATACCACCAGATTATAAGTATAAAGCGTCGCCCGGAAACCGCTGCGCAACGCATCGCAAGCCAGAAAAACGTCAAAGGTGCCGGAACCGCTTTCCAATTTAGGCGTGCGGGCAATAATGTCTTGGAGTGACTCATTCCTGCCCCAATAGTTATATACAGCATGCAAACAAGTCGGACCACAAGTCGTTTCATCCGGTTGCGGCAAAATATTTACGGGTAAACGATGAATTGGTCTGAGCATGACAATTGAAAATATTAGATCACTAAATCCGACATGCTAACTGAAAACCATCCGTTTCTGCCAGCTTCATATCAGCATTTCAAACCACCTAATCTGATTTTTTAATAGCCGATTCCCAGTAAAATTCAGATAGTATCGAAGCTACAAGAATAAATTGATATTAAAAACTATGATTGCAACAGGTCATCCTAAGGGCCTATACCTTTTGTTCTTTACAGAAATGTGGGAACGCTTCAGCTATTATGGCATGCGCGCCATTCTAACGTTGTTTATGATTAAGGCGCTGTTACTCGACAAAGCTTATGCTGCTGAACTTTATGGCAGCTACATCGGATTGGTTTATCTGACGCCGTTGATCGGCGGTTATGTGGCTGACCGCTACTGGGGCAATCGCAAAGCAATTTTTGTAGGTGGAGTGTTCATGGCAGTTGGCCACTTCTGCATGTTTTTGTCGGCATCGAATTATAGCAATTTAACTGTCGCGCAACCGCTCTTATATTTAGGTTTGGGAATGTTGATCATAGGCAATGGTTTTTTCAAACCTAATATTTCCACTATGGTCGGACAACTCTATCCGGAAGGCGATAGGCGCATCGATGCCGCTTTCACGATTTTCTATATGGGCATCAACCTCGGCGCATTCCTAGCTCCCTTGGTTTGCGGCGGGTTTGGGGATACCGGCAATGCGGAGGATTTTAAATGGGGCTTTCTCGCCGCATGTATCGGCATGATCATCAGTATCTTGTCATTTGAATTACTCAAAAACAGACTCATCATTACACCTAGCGGCGAAAATATCGGGATGCCGCCTAAAAAAACAATGACTATCGGTACCCAAGCCGAAACACCACGAATAGCAATGCCGCAATTGCTTGTTTGGACTAGCGTGTCGATATCGTTATTTTGCAGTTTCTATTACCTCACGGAATCAGGTGTTATCGGCTCTTTAATCTTCAGCATTACCGTTTTAGGTCCTGCGGCCATCATTACCGACAAGACACTAACATTTATCGAGAAACAGCGGATCTGGGTGATTTATACTCTAGCTTTTTTTGTTATTTTTTTCTGGGCGGCATTCGAACAAGCAGGCGCATCGTTGACCTTCTTTGCTGAGGAGCAAACAGATAGGAATTTTTACGGAACGATTATTCCCGCTAGTTTCTTTCAGTCCATCAATGCAGTGTTAATCGTAATCTTAGCACCACTGTTTGCACTGCTGTGGGCGTACCTGAATCGACGCAATTGGGAGCCGTCATCACCAACCAAACATGCACTTGGATTATTATTCTTAGCAATCGGTTATCTAGTGATTGCCTTCGGCGTAAAAGGACTAGATCCAACCGTTAAAGTCAGCATGATGTGGTTATTTAGCTTGTATTTATTGCATACCATCGGTGAATTGTGTTTATCACCGATCGGGTTGGCAATGGTTGTCAAACTGGCGCCACTAAAATTCGCTTCGTTATTGATGGGCGTATGGTTTTTATCGCTGGCAGCAGCCAGTAAATTTGCCGGAATACTAAGTTCTCTGTATCCCAACCCCGCCTCTGCTTTGACACCACGATTTGCCGGTTTTGAAATCACGAATCTACACGATTTTTTTATGGTCTTTGTCGTTCTGTCCGGACTCGCTTGCTTGATCTTATTCCTATTGACTAAAACGCTTCAGAAAATGATGCATGGTGTGCGCTGAATCGGTTATTTCCCTGGAATCGATCGTTTGATGCGCCGACTCCCACCAGGAATACGGAACCTGGTATTTAATAAGCCGTTAAAAACATTCTGTTTACCGCTGCAAAGTTATAATTTGCTTCTTAAAACGTATCTCAACGGCTTGTTTAGGCAGGTTCACCAATTCATAGATTACTCACCTTCCTTCTCGGGAAAATGTTTCTTCGCTCTTTCGAAAGCCTGCTGCATTGATTTATAAGACTTTCTAAGTCCAGTTTCTATTTCTTCCCACGCGCTTTCTGAACTGCTTTCAAATTGCTCCCATTTATCTTTTGCCTCACTCAACTCCGATTCCAGTTCGTCTAGATATGGTTGAATTTTGTCTTGTGCTTCTTTCGCACCCAGATGCATCTGCAATTTGACTTCGTCAACGAGTGACTGTAAGTTTTCCATCTCGGTTTGCAATTTTTCTTTCAATGTCTTGTCATCCATTTGTTTTCTCTTTGTAAAATTAATCAACTCTAAATAATCGAATACAATTTGTTAAAACTGTTTCATATTACATCAACCAAGCGAATGTGCATTTGAAATTTAGGATTATGACTGCAATCTAACCAGCAATGATCCCGCCGCCCAAGCACACCTTGCTTTCATAAATAACCACGGATTGACCGGGTGTGACAGCCCATTGATTTTGGGCAAAATCAATCTGACACCACTCTTGGTTAAGACTTGAAATCGCACAAGGGGCATCGGCTTGGCGATAGCGTGTTTTTGCAGAATAAACCCAGTTGCAATGCGGCTGCTTTCCGCTAATCCACGTCAGATCGGTCGCTTTCAGTGATGCACGAAACAGATCGGCATGATTGTGACCTTGCACCACGACCAGTACGTTTCTGCCGGTATCTTTTGCGGATACATACCACGGTTCTTCACTGCCGCCCTGAGTACCGCCGATTCCCAGTCCTTGCCGCTGCCCGATCGTATAGTACATCAAACCCATATGCTCACCGACCACTTTACCCTCAGGCGTCTGGATTTCACCCGGCTCACGGGGAAGATAGCGATTCAAGAATTCCCGGAAAGGACGCTCTCCGATAAAACAAATACCCGTACTATCCTTTTTAGAAGCATTCGGCAATTTTAGTTGCCGGGCAATGTTGCGCACATCACGTTTGTATAGATGGCCAATTGGAAAAAAGGTATTGGCCAATTGCGCCTGATTTAACCGGTACAAAAAATAGCTCTGATCTTTGGTGCCGTCTTCACCCTTCAATAATTGAAACACGCCTTCAACTTTCCTCACCTGCGCATAATGACCCGTTGCGATATAATCCGCACCCAATTGCGTGGCATGATCTAGAAAAGCTTTGAACTTAATCTCAGCATTGCACAACACGTCAGGGTTAGGTGTTCGCCCAGCTTGATATTCAGCGAGAAAATGCGAAAAAACGCGATCTTTATATTCAACTGAAAAATTCACCGCTTCGATTGGAATATCCATGACATCCGCAACGGATACTGCATCCAGAAAGTCCTGACGGGAAGAACAATATGTGTCGGTATCGTCATCCTCCCAGTTTTTCATGAACAAACCGACTACATCGAATCCTTGTTGCTTCAATAAATAAGCGGCTACGGATGAATCCACGCCACCTGACATACCCACCACCACGCGTTTATTCTTCATTGACTTATGATTCATAACAAGTCAGCAACTCCAGCGGATAATGCTTGCCAGCAATATGGTCTTGGATACACTGCATAACGAGCGGACTGCGGTGACGGTGTTGTGCCTGATTGATTTCATCCAAACTAAACCATTCCGCGCGCACAATCCCTTGGTCCAGGATGCGCGCAGGATCATGGCTCGTGACATGGCCTACAAATGCAAAACGCAGGAAAGTCGCATCTGCACGCAAGGAGTGCCATTGATAAACGCCCAGCAAATATTCGGGCACGAAAGTATATGCCGTTTCTTCCAACGTTTCCCGAATGGCACCATGCATAATGGATTCACCTGGATCCAAATGCCCGGCGGGTTGATTTAAAAACAAGCCGCTACCGGCCTCGGGCTCTTCTTCCACCAGCAAATATTTGCCTTCGAGTTCAATAACGGCTGCTACCGTTACGTGCGGTTTCCATATCATGGTTTTTT
>CAADGS010000013.1 GCA_900696615.1 uncultured beta proteobacterium | reverse complement strand
GGTGCCGACAAACCTTCATCGGGCGTAACATTGGGAATAAAGTACGTCGTAAAGTCTGTGTTATCCATACGGGTGCCATTAACCAGCTCTGCACCCGGTGTTTGATTAAAGGCCGCTTCAGCCGCTGGATTGTTAGGCGTCTGATCGACAATAAAATTACTGATGGTACGCGGTTGTGAGTCGATTACCGTGCCGTTAAATTGTGCATATGACGTTCCCGCTTCGGCATCCCTAAAATCCGGTGTCAGCAAACGCGGAAAAATTTGATCGGCCGCGCCGAAGAATTTTTGGCCAGGCTCCAAGTTATTATACGATCCATCGACATAGCGCAAGCCATCCCTTAATACCGGGCTACCAACTAATCCTGGCAACGCATTGAGATTACCGTTACGTTGTTGATTTGAGTCGCTTTCGGCTAGTAAAATTTGCTGAAGGACAAAATCGAGATCGGTTCTACTAAAATTTGCCATTTTTTACCTCATTTTATTTATTATTTATCATCAAAGACGAGCATGCAGACCAACTATCGGTTAATTGTTAGCTTCCAATTTGAGAATCATGATAAAAATTAC
The DNA here is from genome assembly GCA_900696615.1 of uncultured beta proteobacterium. Lineage (GTDB taxonomy): Bacteria > Pseudomonadota > Gammaproteobacteria > Burkholderiales > Nitrosomonadaceae > Nitrosomonas. The sequence continues at coordinate 2,633 of CAADGS010000013.1, read as the reverse complement.
GAATTGAACTCATTTATAATTTTTATTTTCAACAGAAATATGTACAACTTAACCCACGCTACACTCATTCCCCTGCGCATACTAAAGCTACCCGTTCAAGAAAAAAATTGGCAAATGACTTGTTTTTACCTAAGTAATTACTTAGTTTTATCAAAAAAATGTAGGGATTTTCCTATAAAAATGATGAATTTACTTATCAGATAAGCTATGAACTTAATCGAAACCGATTCGCTCAATCCGCTAAAAACCATTTCTTAATTCGTAAGCTCGGATTCTGTAACCAAAACTGTCACGCATTTCCGATCGATCGTCTCCATCTCTATTCGTAGCACTTAGCCACCCAATTTTGGATAGCGCAATACGCTTCGGCTTCACGTTGCAATCCATAATAATTAATAAAATACGAATCACTATCATTACCCAACTAAGTAATCCCTTATATAAAAACAAGAAATTCCTTATTTACTTCATCGCTTTCCGGATCTAGTATCGGCGATGTATCAATAGGTTGCACGTTTAAACAACACAAATAATTGCGTGCTGCCCATCGCTGGATGAATAAAACAGCTAATAAAAAGACTCAAGCAGCAATTAATAACAACAAACTAAAGTTCAAGCTGCGGAACATTCCAATGAGATCTTGCAAAAGATTTGTGCCAAATGCGGTGCAGCATGAATAGGAAGAGGAGGGATAGAAATGCGATACACTGACGATAACGATCCGATGCATCACATCGATCATAGTAATACACAAGACAACAGCGTCTCCGATACACCGGTCGATGAATCGAGGCGCGCTTTTTTTAAGGCGACTGGCGCCACACTGGTGGCAGCGCCAGCAATTCTGACTTCAAAAAAATCCGAAGCGCAGGTTGTTTCCCTGCCGCCCAGTCCGCCTACTACACCCTGGCTGGAAGAGCTACCAAAAGTCATCGAACCCATGCCGCAATGCGATATGCATTCGGATCCTTATCGCATTCCTCAAGGACCAGCCAACACGGTTTACGATGAATGCGGCCGAAATCAACACCAACGTTGGGATGAATTCTTCTCTAACACGCAGTTACCGATCGGTGAATCCGATCTTTATGAATTGAGAGTACAAGAAATCAAAGATCACGAATTTCATCCCGATTACCCCAAACAGATTGTCTGGAATTACGTGGGTGAAGACCCAGACGGCCATCCGTATCCGAACCCGGTTATCCATGCGCGATACGGTAGACCTGTGATTCTTCGTTTATACAATGAATTACCCGAAGATCATACTGGATTTGGCACCCCGGAAGTCAGTTTGCATTTGCATAATTTACACACGCCCTCTGAAAGCGACGGCTTTCCCGGGGATTATTTCAGCGCGACAAAAGCAGGACCTAATCTTACGGGGCCGGGTAAATTTAAAGATCATTTTTATCCCAATGTGTATGCAGGCTACGATGAATTTCCAAAGGATCCTGTCACAAATCCCGTCGGCGGCGATAAACGCGAGGCTCTGGGTACATTGTGGTATCACGATCATTGCCTGGATTTTACCGCCGCGAATGCGACACGTGGCATGGCAGGTTTCTACCTGCTATACGATGAGCTGGACTCGGGTGACGAAAACGATTCCAATCCTGCCGCATTGAGACTACCAAGCCATCCTTACGATTATCCGCTAGCGTTTCAGGATAAACGTTTCGATGAAGACGGCATTCAAATTTTCGATCAAATCGATCCGGAAGGCACGCTGGGAGATAAAATCACGGTCAATGGCAAGATTGAACCGGTATTAAGGGTCGCGCGCCGCAAATACCGCTTGCGTCTGCTGAATGCCGGGCCATCGCGTTACTATCAATTCCATTTGGTAAATGGCGCCAATACACAACAGACTTTCACGTATATAGCCAATGACGGCAACTTGCTGCCAGCGCCATTGCTTAACCGCACCAACGTCAGATTGGGCGTTGCCGAGCGCGCAGATATTGTTGTCGATTTTTCGCGTTATCCCGTGGGAACACAATTGTTTCTGGTAAACCGCCTGGTGCAAACCGACACACGTGGGCCAAAAAATGTTCAAGCACCCGGTACCCGCGTACTCAAATTCATCGTTGAGGCACTGCCTGCTGGTGAAGTGGACAACAGCCGGGTGCCCAGCAAATTGCGTCCGATCCGCCGACCTACCGCAGCAGAAATTGCATCGGCACCGGTGAGAAATTGGAAATTCGCACGCAAAAACAGTATGTGGGCGATTAATGACAGATTCGTGAATGTCAATGCTGCGGCTGCGCATATTGCAGCAGGTAGTTATGAAATTTGGGATCTTGACAATCCATCGGGTGGCTGGAGCCATCCCGTGCATATTCATTTTGAAGAAGGCCATATCTTAAAACGATTTCGGAATGGCGTTGAGGTGCCTGTGCCTGCCCATGAGAAAGGCCGAAAAGATGTTTACAGTTTGGGACCCAACGAACGGGTGCGAATTTTCATACGTTTCCGCGATTTTCCCGGGAAGTATGTCATGCACTGCCACAACATGATCCACGAAGACCACGCCATGATGGTGCGTTGGGATATTGTCGAGTAGGTTAAAAGGAGAACATATCATGAAAAAAGAACAATCTACACACAATACGAGAAGAGAAGTTCTGGCC
>CAADGS010000012.1 GCA_900696615.1 uncultured beta proteobacterium | reverse complement strand
GCTACGCTCGCTTTCGTCATGGCGGCGGGCTTTATCGCCGATACGGCCAGCTTGCCGTTAGTGGTATCCAATTTGGTGAATATCGTCTCGGCTGATTATTTCAAGATTGGATTCGCCAAATATGCGGCAATCATGATCCCGGTCAATATCGCTTCAGTCATGGGTAGTTTAGGCGTGCTTTTCCTCTTTTTCCGCCGCAATATTCCGGCGCACTATGACGTCAGTCAACTTAAGCCCCCCAGTAAAGCAATACGCGACCCAGCAACGTTCCGTGCTGGATGGGCGGTATTGGCATTGCTGCTTATCGGTTTTTTTGGTCTCGAATCTTTGGGTGTGCCCGTCAGCCTTGTGGCCGCCACCGGATCGCTAGTACTACTCGCAGTGGCAGCGCGTGGTCATGTGATAAACACGCGTAAGGTAGTACGCGAAGCGCCGTGGCAGATTGTCATTTTTTCACTGGGCATGTATTTGGTGGTATATGGTTTGCGCAATGAAGGCTTAACCGGGTACATTACCAGTCTGCTTGATATCTTTGCCGGTTATGGCGTGTGGGGTGCAACGCTCGGTACCGGTTTTCTGACAGCCTTCTTATCGTCCATCATGAACAATATGCCTACGGTGCTGATCGGCGCATTGTCGATCGATGCAACCAGCGCGAGCGGTGTGGTAAAAGACGCAATGATTTACGCCAACGTCATCGGTTGCGATCTGGGTCCGAAAATCACACCGATCGGCAGCCTGGCAACTCTGTTGTGGTTGCATGTACTGGCGCGGAAAAATACGGTGATCACCTGGGGGTATTACTTCCAAGTAGGGATTGTGTTGACGGTTCCAGTATTGCTCGTTACGCTGGCTGCCCTGGCCATGTGGCTGAGTGTTCAATGAGATTATCATCGCAAAATCACAACAACCGAACAGAGTGAATTACATCAACCTCGTTACTTTTTTAATGGAGAATCAAAATGGCAACTATTCAAGTATTTGATCCTGCTTCGTGCTGTAGCTCAGGCGTCTGCGGTTCCGACGTAGACCAGGCATTGACCGCTTTTTCCGCCGATGTCGATTGGCTCAAGCAGCACGACGTAACCATCGAGCGTTTCAATCTGGCGCAGCAACCCACGGCTTTCGCCGATAATCCAACCGCTAAAGCGTTTCTGGAACGTTCCGGTGCGGACGCATTGCCTCTGATAATGGTTGACGGTGAAATCGCGTTGGCCGGTCGTTATCCGCAGCGCGGTAAACTGGCACGTTGGGTGGGAGTTCCGCTGCAAGAAAAAGCGGAAGAATCGAGTTGCTGCGGCGGTTGTTGTTAACTCAAAACCGGGCCAATCTCATGGCAGATCCCAAATTTCTCGATCAACCGCCACGTTTCCTATTTTTTACCGGTAAAGGCGGCGTTGGCAAAACTTCGTTGGCCTGCGCTTCGGCCATCACATTAGCTGATGCTGGACGACGGGTTTTACTGGTCAGCACCGACCCGGCTTCCAATGTCGGCCAGGTGTTCGGCATGACGATCGGCAATACAATTACCGCGATCAGCGCCGTGCCCGGTTTGGCCGCCCTGGAAATCGACCCGCAGGCAGCGGCGCAAATTTACCGCGATCAGATCGTCAATCCGGTGCGCGGCGTATTGCCGGACACGGTGGTGAAAGGGATCGAGGAACAACTGTCCGGCGCGTGCACAACCGAAATTGCAGCTTTTGATGAATTTACCGCTTTGTTGGTCGATTCGGCGCTGACAGCGGATTACGATCATATTATTTTTGACACCGCCCCGACCGGCCACACCATACGATTGCTGCAACTGCCCGGCGCATGGAGTGATTTTCTTGCGGAAGGCAAGGGTGATGCGTCATGTCTTGGTCCGTTGGCAGGATTAGAAAAACAACGCGCACAATACAAAGCGGCGGTAGATGCGCTCGCCGATTCGCAACGCACCCGGCTGGTATTGGTGGCCCGCGCGCAGCAAGCCACGTTACGCGAAGTAGCGCGAACACATGAAGAACTAGCAGCTATTGGATTGACCAAACAATTTTTAGTCATTAATGGATTATTTCCACAGGCAGAAACGGCACAGGATCCATTGGCAGCTGCAATCTTCCAACGTGAGCAGAATGTTCTAGCGGCTATACCGGAAGTTCTCAATCAATTGCCTTGCGATCATATTGTACTGAAACCGTTTAATCTGGTCGGATTGACAGCCTTGCGGAAACTATTGGTTGATGAATTGCCTCTCGATAGTGAAAATAAATCAAGCCATCATGCAATCCCATTTCCTAGTTTATCCAATTTAACGGATGATATTGTCAAGGATGGTTGTGGCTTAATCATGCTGATGGGAAAAGGCGGTGTTGGCAAAACTACACTGGCCGCTGCAATTGCCGTAAATCTTGCACATCGAGGCTTACCCGTCCATTTAACCACTTCTGATCCTGCGGCGAATTTAAGCGAAACGCTCAGTGGCGTTATGGATAATCTACAGGTTGACCGGATTGATCCGTACGTGGAAACCGACCGTTATCGGCAGCGTGTTCTGGAAACCAAAGGCGCACATTTAGACGCACAAGGTAGAGCATTGCTGGAAGAAGACTTACGTTCGCCTTGCACCGAAGAAATTGCGGTATTTCAGGCATTCTCGCGCATTATTCGTGAAGCAGGAAAGAAATTCGTGGTGATGGATACCGCACCGACCGGCCATACATTATTATTACTGGATGCCACCGGCGCTTATCATCGCGAAGTTGCTAAACAAATGGATAGACATTCCATCGCACATTACACTACGCCGATGATGCAACTGAAAAATCCCAAGCAAACCAAAATTCTGCTGGTGACATTGGCGGAAACGACACCCGTGCTGGAAGCTGTCAACCTACAAGTCGATTTGCGTCGGGCTGGTATTGAACCGTGGGCTTGGATCATTAATAACAGCATAGCAGCAACTACTGTGAGGTCGCCTTTATTGTGTCAGCGCGCTAGTAATGAAATTGCTGATATTGAAGCGGTATCGACCACTCACGCAAAGCGCTATGCCGTCTTGCCCTTGCTCAAAGAAGAACCGATCGGCATTCAGAAATTATTGGAATTGTCTAAAAGTAATCAGGCATCGATCAAGCATTGAGAAGTTTAAGCAAAATCACCGTACAGCATACTACTTACTTACAATAGCGATCGTCGCTGTTTTTTTACCTTTTGCCTGGTGGATAAATTGGGCTTAATTTCAGTTTCGATATAACAGCAAGCTGTACCGAACGGTTACCGATAGATTGAATGACTTTTCTGGAACTTGATCGAGAAAGCGATTGCGGCCCATTACGTACGATATCGAGTGCATTAGGCCGTCCGACCTGGTCTGGATTGCTGCTTTTCAAGATGTTGTTAGTTGGAATCTGGAAGGGCGGTTTAAGCGATGAGCCGGTGGAAAGCATAGATTCCGAGATTATTTGGGGAAAAATGACTACAAATACGCAATTTCCTAACAAAATAATCCAGAATTACTATGTAGTGGGAAATTTTTGTGAAATAGATAGCCATTAGGTTTCCTCAAATGCATTTTTAATCCACTCGATTTTGTGACCGTTGTCTCCTGATAGTAACAAGGCATCAAACCGGCACGATGGTTCAATATTTAAACCGGATAAATAATGCCGGGCGGTGCGTAATAATTTTGCTTGTTTGGCCGGAGTGATGCTGGCTGCTGCACCACCGAATGCATCATGTGATCGCATGCGTACCTCGACAAACACTAACGTAGCGCCATCTTTCATAATTAAATCGATTTCTCCGAAACGGCAGCGGTAATTTTGTGCGATCAAAATCAGTTGTTGGCGTTGCAGGTAAGCGATGGCGATGTTTTCGCCTTCACTGCCTTTCATGAGGTATAAAATCGGCGGGTGTTTTGATAAGCTGTGCTTTGCCTTGCTGAAACTGCGCGGCAATCGGTTCACGAATGAACTGATTGGAGTAGTTATAGCGGATAAAGCCGGTTACCCCGTCAAAAGCAATTTGATCAACCGGCTGTAGTTGCAGCAAATGAGCCATCAAGCGAAAAGCATCGATTCCTAATGCGTAGAGACGCTGCATATCGGTACTTTTATCTTTATCTGCATGGCGGTAAGCCATCACCGCCGGGTGATCCGGTTGTAATAACCAAGGCATATCGACAAAATAAATGCCATTGAGGTCATTGTTTAGCAAAAAATTGTCGTTGCCGCTAAAAACTTGCGAAGTGGCATAGACCGGTACCTCGGGATCAAGATACGCGCGTAAACGGCGTGATTTGGGAGCATCGAGTGCTAGAAAGATGAGATGCTGGGTGCCTGTTGTCAGGGTACGAAATTGCTGAAGTTTAGCTGGATCCTCATCATAATGGAATGATTCGGCAGTTCTTCCCGCTTCGCTTTGCCAGCGCTCCGTAAAAGCATTTTGTAAGCGTCTGGATAAGGAACTGTCATCGCCAATGACGATGGCATGAGTTTTATTGCTGGACAGCGCCAATTTTCCGAGTTCGTTGGCTTCAGCTTCCATTTGCAAGCCAAACAGGTAAAGATTGCTTGGTAAAATCAAAGAATTATCCACTGTATTCAACGCTAGCGTGGGTACTTCCAAAATTTTGCTTGATGCCAGCGCGGAAACACCGTCTCGGGTGAGCGGACCCACTATAAATACCGCACCGGCTGCTATGGCTTCATGGTAAGAAGCGAAAATATCGAGCGGGTCATCTGTCGTAGAATATATGCGAATTACCAGTGGCAGAGGTGTTTCGCGCATGGCGGCAGTACTGAAACCTTCTTTGACATTCTCAGCGGCTTGTGCGAATGATGACGATTCCAATGGCAGAAGCAATGCAATATGACGTTCAAGCGGAGGTTCCGATATGTTCTCCCACTCCAACTGATCCTCTGGTGGTGTAGCGAGCGCGATGCTACTGGCAAGTAGCGTTAATATTCCAATAAAAATTCTGAAAAAACGTTGCATGGTGGAGATTATGCTGGAAAAAAGTACATTATATGTGGTTGCCACTCCCATAGGAAACTTAAGCGATATTAGCCTGCGTGCACTGGATATACTGGCAAAAGTTAATACGGTGGCGGCTGAGCACATACAAAATTCTAAACATTTATTGGCGGCGCATGGCATCGCCGCAAAGTTGATCAGTTTGCATCAACATAACGAATCTGTTGTCACAAGCAAGATCATAGCATTATTGGCTGCGGGTGAAAGTGTTGCATTGGTAACGGATGCCGGTACACCCGGCATTTCCGATCCCGGTGCAATTGTGGTTAAGCAGGTGCGGCAACAAGGCTATACGGTCATTCCTATCCCAGGTGCTAATGCAGCGGTGTGTGCTTTTTCAGCAGCCGGAATCAGCGATCCACATTTTTTGTTTTACGGTTTCCTTCCGACTAAAACCGGATTGCGGAAACGCGAATTGACCACGCTACGATCGCTTCCGTATCCAGTAATTTTTTACGAAGCGCCACACCGTATTCTGGAATGTGTCGGAGATATGATAGATATTTTCGGTCCGCTACGCCGGCTTACCATCGCGCGTGAATTAACCAAGTTGTTTGAAACCATCCATGCGGGAACATTGCAGGAAATACTGATTTGGCTACAAGCGGACGCTAAGCGGCAAAAAGGGGAATTCGTTTTATTGCTGTCAGGTGCGGAACTTCCCGATAAGTCTGAGCTTACTGCGCAGGCCAAACATACTTTATGCTGTTTGTTGGAAGAGTTATCATTAAAACAAGCAGTTAAATTGGCTGCTGAAATCAGCGGCGAGAATAAAAACAAGCTTTATCAATTGGCATTGGACTTGAAAGCAACTGAATAGCGGAATATTCAAAATAATGCGCTTACACGCGCTATAATGCATCGGCTCAACATCAATTCTCTTATACAGTGACAACCAGCATTACGCTCATTCGTCCTGACGACTGGCACTTACATGTGCGGGATGGTGAACAGTTGCGCGCCGTGTTGCCCTACACTGCCGGGCAATTTGCACGCGCTATCATCATGCCTAATCTTAGACCGCCCGTGACAACTACCGATATGGCGCTGGCGTATCGTGCACGTATTCTAGCCGCTTTACCCGTATTGTTGAAATCGACTTTTGAGCCGCTCATGACGCTTTATCTGACGGATAATACCCAACCTGAAGAAATTATCCGTGCCAAGGCAAGCGCAGCCGTACATGGTATAAAACTGTATCCGGCTGGCGCAACGACGAATTCGGACGCCGGTGTAACGGATATCACCAAATGTTATGCCACCCTGGAAACGATGGAGGCGCATGACATGCCATTGCTGGTGCATGGAGAGGTGACAGATTCCACGATTGATGTATTTGATAAAGAGAAGGTTTTTATTGACCGGGTGCTGGCACCCTTGGTGCAACGCTTTCCACATTTACGCATTGTATTGGAACATGTTACGACAAGAGATGCGGTGGAGTTTGTGAAGCAAGTTTCTCCCAATATTGCCGCTACCATTACGGCACATCATCTGTTGTTTAATCGCAATGCCATTTTTCAAGGCGGCATTCGTCCGCATTATTTTTGCTTACCGATTCTGAAGCGTGAAACTCATCGGCAAGCTTTAGTGGAGGCCGCCACCGGCGGTAATCCTAAATTCTTTCTCGGCACGGATAGTGCGCCGCATGCTCAGGCAAATAAAGAAAATGCCTGCGGATGTGCAGGGATATTCACAGCTCACGCTGCTATCGAGTTATACGCTACCGTATTCGAACAAGCTGGCGCACTGGAAAAGCTGCAGGCTTTTGCCAGCTTTCATGGCGCGGATTTTTACCGGCTGCCACGTAACAACACCACGATTACACTCTTCCGGAAAGAATGGATTGTTCCGGAACAATTTGAATTTGCAGGCGAAAAACTAATACCGCTATACGCAAATACTAAATTGCGCTGGAAGGTAATGTGATATTGGATACTGGGTGCGTAGAGGCAAGCAGATTGTTTGCGCTTTAACTTTCCGGCTTGTTTCCATCCCCTTTTTCTTTTACAAGTCGCGATAGCGGCATGTTTTGCCTATAAAGCTGCCGCTCCGGAATCATCCGGCAAGCAACTTTTTTGTATGTGATGTGAGAAAAAACACAGTGCCGCAACATAGAGTATGTTTTCATAGCCTTATTCATAAAGGGGGACAAACTGCCTGGCTGCTTTCCGATGCGGCTAAATTATCCCGTGCTTAAAAATTGCGATTAAATTTGTGAGGAGTTGGTATTCCATCAATCACTTATTGGGAGAAATGATGAAAACATCATATGTTTATCGACTGTAAAGGTTATCAGTATTTTTGTTAATTTTTTCCACGTAATTCAAGTTGAATTACCTTTTGCTGCAATGCGGTTTCTTAAGGAGAAATTTATGAATCTGGCAAAAATACTCAGCTCTATTATGCTGATTGGCATTATCAGTACCTGGGCGAATGCTCAAGGTGTCTCTCCCTCACTACAGGATAAAGTTCCTAATTTCACAGCGCAAGCCGCGGGTCACTCATCGGGTGTTCCGGATAAAAAAGGCAAAATTGAATTCGCCGAACATCGGGTCATTCTTAAATTTAAAGACCAGCCCAACACCAATGATGCTCAGGCATCCGTCGAACTGGCAGAAAGTTTGAGTCCCAATGCGGTGTCTGCACTCAATCGTATTCAAGGCAATATCATAAAAAGTTTTTCCAAAATCGGTGTGCATGTTGTTCAGACTCCCTTGGAGGTTGGTAAAGCGATTGAAGCGTTATACCGCAGCGGTGCGGTGCAATACGCTGAACCGGATTACAAAGTTCATGCTATTGCAGTACCCAACGATCCGAGTTTTTCCAGCTTATGGGGACTGAATAATACAGGCCAGGCTTTAGGTATACCGGATGCTGATATCGATGCACCGGAAGCTTGGGACATTCGCACAGATGCCAGTAAAGTCATTATTGGGGTGGTGGATACCGGGGTCGATTATACGCATGCCGATTTGAATTCGAATATGTGGAAAAATCCCAAGGAAATTCCCGGTAATGGCATCGATGACGATGGCAATGGCTGGATTGATGACGTGTATGGCATAGATACCTGCAATGACGACGCCGATCCGATGGATGACCATTACCATGGCACGCATGTCAGTGGAACGATTGGTGCTAAAGGCAACAACGGCATTGGGGTTGCGGGTGTGGCGTGGAAAACCAATATCATGGCACTCAAGTTTCTTTGTGCCGATGGCTCAGGTTTTACCTCGGATGCGATTGAAGCAATCAACTATGCTTTGATAATCAAAATCAATAATAACTATTCGCGCATGATTCTCAGTAATAGCTGGGGAGGTGGCGGGTATTCCCAAGCGCTTTTCGATGCCATTACGTTGGCTAAGGGATTGGGCGTGTTATTTATCGCTGCCGCTGGTAATGAAAGTATGGATACCGATAACACAATTGTCTATCCAGCAGGTTTCAAAGTTGATAATGTTATTTCGGTTGGCGCTACCAACTCTAACGACGATCAAGCTTGGTTTTCGAACTATGGTTGCAGTAGTGTCGATGTGTTTGCGCCCGGCGAGAGCATTCTAAGTACTATGCCAAACGACAGTTATGATTATCTTTCTGGAACGTCCATGGCAACGCCTCACATCAGTGGCATGGCCGCTGTGATTTGGTCGAATTATCCTGGAAAGAATTGGAAATCGATCAAAAGCGCGCTGATGAATAGTGTCGATCAGCCTGCTTCAATGAGCCGACTTAGTGTCAGCCAGGGTCGAGCCAATTTATATAATGCTCTGCAACCAGGCGCGATGACTGAACCGACTATCTGGAATATTTCACCTTCTACCGCAGCGCCAGGTGACACGATCACCATCACGGGTTTTAATTTTGGCGCGACATCCGGTAGGGTTGATTTTAATGGTACGCCCCTGACGGTATTGAACTGGTCGAACACAGTTATCAAGGCCAAGCTCAGCTTAAATAGCTTAGGCAATGGAACGTTGAAAGTTACCAAGTCGGACAACAATATCAGTGATAGCGGTGCCTGTTTTGATGTATCGTTTAAACCAAGCTTGGTAGGACAAACGGTCATTCCGCGTGGATGGGCAAGCGGTGCACGGGTTGGCGGTAAATACTGGATTGCGGGCGGAGAAACGCCTTGGGGAATTACAGGTATTGTTGAATCGATTAATCTGTCCGACTTTACTTCAACAATCGATTCACGGTGGATGATGCCGATTCCTTTGAGCAACGCCGGTGCTGCCGCTATTGCCTCCAAGATTTATGTAGTAGGAGGCTATGATGCAACGCTCGGAACGATTTCCAACAGTCTGCAAATCTTCGATACCGTAAGCAAAACTTGGAAAGCCGGTGCTCCTTTGCCGGAGCCATTGATGCAAGGGTCCGTTACCGCCCTGAATGGCAAACTTTATGTTTTTGGCGGCCTCAATAATAGTTTTGTAATTACAAATACTACTTATATATATGATCCGGTAAATAATCGATGGTCTTCCGGTGCCGGAAAAGCGGCGCCAACATCTTACGCAGCCGCTACGACAGCATCAGGTAGTACGACAGTAATGGTTTCAGGCGGTTTTGCTTGTTTCTTCCTTGGTTGCGAGCAAAATAATGCAGAGATTTACGACGCCGTATCCGATACTTGGATGCCCGCTCCAGCTAACTTGAAACGCCCACGAGCTGGTGCGGCCAACGCCTTTTATAAAGGAAGGGATCATGTTTTGTTCGGTTCATACCAAAACACAACAGGGGAATACTTTAATGGCAGTCTCTGGAAAGAAGCAATTAAGGGACCTTCTTTGTATACAGCACTGGGAACAGTTTGCTCAACATGCAAGGCTATGGTGATCTTGACTGGGTACGACCAGTCGTCCTTTTTCGGTGCCTATAGTCAGAATATATGGCTATTAAAGGAATAAGCAGTTCTTATTACAGGGGCGCGTGCTTCGCCGCATGTTCCTGGAAGTAAGCTGTTAGACCAAACAACCACTGGCCATGGCCAGTGGTTGTTGTTTTTTTAATCTCTACCGGGTTTAATTCCTCGCCCCTTGGGGCGTAAGCTGGTTGCAAACCAGCAGCTTGAAGAGCGCATTTAATACCTCGCCGCTTGCGGCGGGGTGCTTTATTAGGCAACCGTAACGCAAAGCTTTGTCGGGAGTCATGCCAAATCTTTATACCCAATTCATCAATAGAAGGATGGTAACGATAACCCCATCCAGATCATGACCAGCAAAATCATAACAAAACCGATACCGATAGTTCCGATCAACATGCCGATCAAAATAGTAAGTCCGTCTTTATTGAGAAGTCCCAAAGACATAATCAATATTCCGCAACCGGGTGGAAAATTGGTCAATGGCAAAGGCAGCGCGATCGACATCGCAAAAACAAAGGAAAAAAAACCGATTAATCTTTCCCAAGTATGCACGCTGATATAGGTCATCCGTGGCTGCATGCGGTTTTCGATGCGCTTGAGCCAGGGACTGGCTTTTGTAATGATTTTTTCGAGTGTGGAGCGTTTGATACGTTTTCTTTCAATCCAAGCAGGCAGCCACGGTTCGCGCATGCCCAAAATCATTTGTATCGAGAAAATAAACAACGGAACTGAAAATATTGTGGTATAGCCAGGTGGTACCGGTACTGGAAGACAAATAGGGATCGCGGCAATAGCCATGAGGATGCCAAATCCACGTTCATGCAATGCATGCTTGATTTCTCCCACCGTCATCTGTTCTTTCTTATTTTCGATGACGACTATAGCAAGAAAATCGGAGGTAGGATGATCTTGGTTTGTCATGATTGGTTTTTTCTTTTCCATTGCCATCATATTATCCACCCAAAAAATTTAAGTATGTATCCAGAAAAACGCCGATAAACCTGGCTATTCATAGCGAAGCGCATCGACAGGGTTGAGTGATGCGGCTTTCTTGGCAGGATAGAAACCGAAAAAAATCCCAACCGCTGAAGCAAACAGAAAAGCCAACCCCACCATGCCAAACGTAATAACAATCAGCATATCAGCGGCTTGACTCACCAGCCAGGCGCCACCAATACCTATTAGCAATCCAATTAGTCCACCAAGGATGCAAATCATCATCGCTTCAAGCAGAAATTGCACAAGAATTGCGCGCTGATTGGCCCCGATAGCCATACGAATACCAATTTCGCGAGTACGCTCTGTGACGGATACCAGCATGATATTCATGATGCCAATGCCACCTACCAATAAAGAAACCGATGCAATAGCCCCCAATACAATGGACATCACTTTGGCGGCATCGGTTGCAACATCGGCAATGGCTGTTAAATTGCGAACTGTGAAGTCATTTTCCTTGCCTTTGGCAATGCGGTGGCGTTGGCGTAATAATTGCGTGATTTCTATTTCAGCAATATCCATCTCCGTTGCAGATTTGCCTTGTACCAGCATGTAGCGGATAGAACCAGGAAATTGGCTGCCAGTAACCTGTCTTTCGCTGGTTGTTATAGGAATCACAACGGTATCATCTTGATCGCGTCCGGTCAGACTTTGTCCTTTAGCCATCAGTACGCCGGCAACCTGGAAAGGCCGATTGGTAATACGCAGGGTTTTGCCAACGGGATCTTCATCGCCAAACAAATTCTTGGCCGTTACGGACCCTAAGACAACTACGCGTGCTGCCGACCGCAGATCGGATTCGGTAAATGCAGTGCCTGCTTCCATCTTCCAGTTACCGATTTCAAAATAATTTGCAGTCGTGCCGGTAACAATAGTGCTCCAATTTTTTGCGGCATAGTTGAGTTGCACCGTACCCGAGACAACCGGTGCGGTACCTTTAATCGACGGCAATTCAGCGATAGCGTAAGCATCGTTGATCGTTAGCGTTCTGACGCTACCGCTGCCAAAGCTAAATCCTCCGGACGAGGTGGCGCCCGGCACCACAATAAATAAATTGCTGCCCATTGCTGCAATGGTTTCATTGATTTTGGTGCGTGCGCCTTCGCCGATGGATAACATGAGCACGACAGCGGCAACGCCAATGATCATGCCCAACATGGTAAGTGCAGTACGCATGCGGTTTTGACGTAAGGCGCGCAACGCTTCGCCGAAAATTGCAAACAGATTCATCGTATCAAGTGAAGTTATTCATACTTCAATATAATTCCGAATGCTTGTTTATCCAACTAAATTGATACGACTTTTGGCGTAGGGGTTTAATTTGTGTTGTTTTTGTCAACAATCACGCGACCGTCTTTTAAGCGAATAAGGCGTTTGGCGTACGCCGCAATATCATCTTCATGCGTTACCAGTACGATGGTGATGCCTTGATCGCGATTGAGTTTCTGGAATAACAGCATGATCTCATTGCTGGTTTGTGAATCCAGATTGCCGGTGGGTTCGTCGGCCAGTATTAACGGAGGATTGTTAATCAGTGCGCGGCTAATTGCGACACGTTGTTGCTGACCACCCGATAGTTGGTTAGGCTGATGCAGTGCAAAATTTTCAAGCCCGGTTTGGCGCAGCAGCTCCAACGCCCGTTTGCGGCTTAAGGTGCGGCTGACACCCGCGTAGAGCAACGGCGTGGCCACATTGTCCAATGCGGTCATGCGTTTGAGCAAGTTAAAACCTTGGAATACAAAACCGATGTGTTGATTGCGGATTTTCGCCAGCTCATTACTCGTGAGCGTTGCGACATTTTTACCCGCTAGCCAATACGATCCGCTGGTCGGAATGTCCAGACAGCCGAGGATATTCATCAAAGTTGATTTGCCAGAGCCCGAGTGTCCCATAATGGCAACGAACTCACCTGGATTGATAATCAGATTGACATCGAATAATACTTGGTTGGTGATTGTTTTGCCGTTGGCATCTTGCAAACTATAACTTTTACAGAGATTGTTAATTTGTATCAATGGCTTGTCAGCATGAGCAATTTCTGTTTCTGCCATCAGAAGACTCTTAACTTGAACTTGCTTTCGGATTCTTTTTTATCGGCAACTTCGCTGAGAATGACTTTATCGCCGGCTTTCACTTCATCGCCGAGGATTTCGGTGAAATTACCATCGCTGATGCCGGTTGTAACCAGTACCGGGACAGGCTGATTTGCGGATAACAGATATAGCGTTGATTGATTGGTGGCGCTAGCTACTTTTCCGCTTTCGTTTGCATCAATGTTTTTTGGCTGGAAACGCAACGCTGCATTGGGTACGCGCAAGATATCATTTTTTTTTGCCACGACAAAATGAATATTTGCCGTCATGCCTGGCAACAATGTGCCATCGTCGTTATCGACCATCGCAACGACGTTATACGTGACGACATTTTCCTGGATAGTCGGATTAAGGCGAACTTGTTTGACCAAGCCGGTGAATTTACGGTGCTGAAAAGCATCAACGGTAAAATTAATTTCCTGATGGATATGCAAGTAGCCGATATCCGCTTCCGCAACGCTGATATTGATTTGCATTTGCCGTAAATCTTTGGCGATTTGAAACAGCGTGGGAGTTTGGAAATTAGCGGCTACCGTCTGGCCGATATCAACATCCCGCGCGATGACTACGCCGGAAATAGGGGAACGGATCACGCTGTAATTCAGATTGGCTTGGTCGCGCTCGACCTGCGCTTTGCTGACGGCGAGCTGCGCGCGAGCCGCTTCGGTTTCCTGCTCAACGATTTCCAGCGCCTCAGGTGAAATGAATGCTTTTTCTTTCAGCAATCGGTGGCGTTTTAGTTTATTTTCAGCAATTTTTAAAGTTACCTGCGCATTTAGAAGATTGGCTTTGGATTGCTGCAATTGCGCGCGCAATATGGCCGGATCGAGTTCAGCCAATATTTGGCCGACTTCCACTTGATCGTTGTAGTCCGCATGTAATTTTGCAACGGTTCCAGAAATTTGTGTGCCAACATTCACAAGCACCACCGGCGTGAGCGTGCCATTGGCAGAAATGGTTTGGATAATGTTGCCGCGTTCTATGCCGCGTGTTTTGTATTGACTCGCATTCGATTCTTTTTTTCCGCTGCTATGCCAATAAGCCGCTGCGGCAAGAACCAAAATTAAAACAAAGGTAATTTGTTTACCACTCAAAGTAAGCATCTAAAAATAGGTATCCAATGATAGAAGGGTGTAAGTGCCTTCCAGATTACTCATAATCCTTTTTTGTTAAGGCTTTCAATTGTACTTATCGTTGCGATCATCGTGATGTCATTAATTCAAAACATAGACTATCCACCATGTTTCAAATTGCGGGTAGTCTTCGATTACGATCATTTGTCTTGATCCTTCTCGTCTTCTTCAATGAATCCTTGCATTTGCTTTAATCGCGATTCGATGCTCGACAATTGATAGAAATTGCCGTTATCGCTTTGCAGTGCAATTTTCAATTGATCTGCGGCAGCTTTAAAATGACCTTTCAGATAGTAAACTTCGGCAAGTGCGCGGTGTTCGAGCATTTTATCGCCAAGCAAAGCGTAACATTGCGCTTGCAAACTATGCAGTTGCGGATCATTCTGAATCACGCGCAGTTGTTTGTTGAGAAATTCCAATGCGCGCTCATTCTGCTTGTTTTGAATTAACGCATTGGCATAGCCGTGAATCAGCGCGCGATGCTGCGGATAAATTTTTAAGGCATTTTGATAAGTTTTAAACGCCTCGTTTATTTCCCCGTTTGCCAGCTTTACACTGGCTGACAGTGCCTCGATCATGGCGCCGGAAATGACATTTTTGTATTCTACCCGTATCGGTTTGCCTAAAACATGATTATTCAAAATGGATCCATCCTGGGCTTTCTCAAGTATGTGATATAAGTGCGCCAATTCTTTTTTTGCCTGCTTGGCTTTTTTGTCACGTAACAAGGCGTGAATATAACCGTACCGTTCAACAACCTCGTTGGTATAGCGTTTATCGTCCAAGCGTGCTTTAAATTGCACCACGGCATCGTGCGGTTTTCCTTGCATAGCGCGTAATTTGGCGCGAACCAGCAAAAAATCGATGCTGTCCGGAACTTGGCGGTAAGGCATTTCGCGCGTGCGGTTCTGAATATCGGCAATACGCTCATAAGTGATGGGGTGCGTGCGCAGATAAGATGGCGCGCCGGTTTCATGGAATCTTCCGGCTCGTTGCAGGCGTTCAAAAAAAGCCGGCATGCCTTGCGGATCGAATCCAGCATCCAGCAAAATATCCAAACCAATCCGATCCGCTTCCTTTTCATGCTTGCGGGTAAAATCCAGTTTGGATTGAATGATACTGGCCTGAGAAGCAACCAGTATTGCTGAGCTTGCTTGAGCGTTAGAACGCGCAGCAGCGATAGCAACCGCTAAAGCGGCTATTGATTTTACCCAGTCGTATTTTTGGGCGGCGATCATGCGCGCTAAATGTTTTTGTGTCACATGGGCGATTTCGTGCGACATGACGGCGGCCAATTCCGATTCGCTCTGCGCAGCGATGATGAGACCGCTATTAAATCCCATAAATCCGCCCGGCAAGGCAAATGCATTGATGGAAGGATCTTGTATTGCAAAAAATTCAAACGATTGATTCGCGCTGGTTTCGTCGGAATTGGCGATTAATCGGTGCCCTAGGTTACTAAGGTAACTGGCTATTTCTGAATCATCCAAATAACTCGGGTCGGCACGAATCTGGCGCATGATTCTCAAACCTAGCTGCCGCTCCTGGTGCGGCGTGAGGGTGACTTGGGACACATCCCCCAGATCGGGTAATTCGTGTGCAAAACTGCTTGCCGGAAACAGGAGTGTCAGCGCAGTGATCAAGCAGATTAATTTCATGCCAATAGGATTTCAATTTATTAGCCGAGTTCCGCCCCGGCTAGACATTACCAGTCAGCCAATCTTGATAGTTGCAGGTAATCGGGTAAAACCAGGCGGTGCCAAAATCGCAATGTGTGATACGAATGCCTGGCGGCGCTTGGCGGCGTTTATATTCATTGACATGTATCAATCGAATGATTCTGTTGACGTCTTCCGCGTTGTAATTTAAGGCAATAATCTCGGCGGCGGAATAATCCTTCTCAACGTAGGCTTCGATAATGGCATCCAGAACCTCATACGGCGGTAAAGTATCCTGATCTGTTTGATTGGCTTTGAGTTCGGCAGATGGTGCCCGGTGTATGATGCGTTCCGGAATGACCGGACTGATTTGGTTGCGATATTCGCACAATTGATACACCATGGTTTTGCTGATGTCCTTTAACACTGCGAAACCGCCCGCCATATCCCCGTACAACGTGCAATACCCAACCGCCATTTCGGATTTGTTGCCGGTGGTCAACACGACCCAACCGGAATGATTGGAAAGCGCCATCAACAAAGTGCCGCGTATGCGCGCTTGCACATTTTCCAGGACGGTATTGGATTCCATGCCAGCGGGTGCAATGTTGAGCTGCGCTGTAAGGGTTGACTGGTAGTGCTCGAATAATGACTGGATGCTGCATTCAGAATGTTTGACGCCTAATAGGGCGGCCATCTCTCGGGCATCTTCTAAGCTCATGTCAGCAGTGAACTTCGATGGCATCATGACTGTTTTAACTTTATCGACCCCCAGTGCATCGACCGCAATTGCCAAGGTTAGCGCTGAATCGACACCGCCGGAAAGTCCCAGCAGCACCCCAGGAAAACTATTCTTGGTGACAAAGTCTTTGACTCCCAGGCACAACGCTTGATAGATGCTGGCAACGGGCAATTGCGGTGCGGCCAGTGTACCGTTGATCGGTTGGGTGTTGTGAATATCGATCAACGCAACCGTTTCAACAAATTCATTGAGTTGGTGAGTAAGTTCTCCTTGCCGGTTCATTGCGAAAGAAGCGCCATCGAAAACCAATTCATCTTGCCCGCCTACCAGATTGGTGTGAATCACGGTCAAGTTGTTATTTTTGATGAATTGATGGGTGATTTGATAGCGGGAGACTTGTTTGTTGATATGGAAAGCAGAAGCGTTGAGCACCAACAAAATATCGGGATTGGCGTGACCTGCCGCAGTATCCAACTGGCCTAACCAGAAATCGGCGCAGATATAAATGCCGAATTTTATACCGGCCAGTTCAAATAAACAGGGCTCGTTACCGGTATCAAAATAATAAGTTTCATTAAAAAAAGGTGATTTATTGAGAATTCTCTTGTAATAGCAATGAATGATCTCGCCTTGGTAAATGACAGATGCGGCATTAAAGAGCTTTCCGTCTTGGAAGCTTGGATGCCCGACAATAAGCGTGATGTCATCGATCGACTTGATGAGTTCTGACAAGGTATTGTTGCAAGCCTGGCAAAACTTTTCGCGTAATAACAAATCCGCGGGAGGGTAGCCGGATAGCGCCAATTCCGGCGTTATCACCAATTCGGCTCCGGCCTGCTTTGCTTGTTTGACTGCGTCCAGTATCCTGGCAGCATTTCCGGCAATATCACCAACCGTGCAGTTAATTTGGGCTATGGCAATGCGCATGATGTGCTGCGATTGCTGCGTTAACTAGAATGGAAGTTGTGCATCCGGTTTTGCCTGCAAGATATTGCGGCGAAAATCCTCCTGGATACGTTTTAAGGCTGATTCATTATTCGCTTCAAAGCGCAAGACCACGACTGGCGTGGTGTTTGAAGCCCGTGCCAAGCCAAAACCATCGCTGTACTCCACCCGTAAACCGTCGATGGTGATGACTTGTTGCGCATCATTGAACACTGCATTTTGTTGTAATGTCGCAATCAGTGCATGATTTTCACCTTCTGCTGTATGCACTTGCAATTCCGGCGTATTCAGACTATCGGGAAGACTATCCAAGGTGGCGTTGATATCCGACTGGTGACTCAATAATTCCAGCAAACGCGCTCCGGCGTACAAACCATCGTCAAAACCGTACCAGCGTTCCTTGAAAAATAAATGTCCGCTCATTTCGCCTGCTAATAACGCCTGTGTTTCGATGAGCTTGGTTTTGATGAACGAGTGGCCGGTTTTCCACATGATGGGCGTGCCGCCGTGTTGACTGATCCAGGGCGCCAGATTGCGGGTGCATTTCACGTCAAAAATGATTTTTGCGCCGGGATTGCGAGACAGAACATCTGCTGCAAATAGCATCAATTGACGATCGGCATTGATAATATTGCCGTGCTTAGTGACAATTCCGAGACGGTCGCCATCGCCATCGAAAGCCAAACCAATTTCCGCATCGGAAGTTTTCAGCGCTTCGACGACATCTTGCAGGTTGTCGGGTACGGACGGATCCGGATGATGATTGGGAAAAGTACCATCGACTTCGCAGAATAACTCCGTGACTTCACAACCGAGGCTACGGTAGAGCGCCGGTGCAAATGCCCCGGCAACGCCATTGCCGCAGTCTACGATGATTTTGATCGGGCGGGCGAGTTTGACATCGCTGCTGATACGGTCGAGATAGGCCTTGACGATATGATGTTCGGAATAATTGCCTGTGCCGTTGTGCAGATCGTTATTTTCGATTCGCAAACGCAGCGCCTGGATCTTGTCCGCCGATAAGGTGTCGCCGCCCAATACGATTTTAAAGCCATTGTAATCCGGTGGGTTGTGGCTGCCGGTCACCATTACGCCGGAATATTGGCATAATTGGTAGGCGGCGAAGTACAGCATTGGTGTTGCCACCATGCCAACATCCACGACGTCAATGCCGCTTTTCCGGATGCCGCGGGCAAGCGCTTGCGATAATTCGGGTCCCGATAACCGGCCGTCGCGTCCGATAGCGATTGCTGTCAGATTCCTGGCATGCGCCTCGGAGCCAATGGCATGGCCAATCTTTTCAACATTTTCAACGGTAATCGTTTTGCCAACAATGCCACGGATGTCATAAGCCTTAAAAATTTCATGAGGAATGGTTTGCATAATTTTTGACTGGTTAGGGGTTGTTGAAAAGACCGGATAAATCGTTTACGAATTAATTGCTGCTGCACGAAATCTCGTAACTAAGCTGCAGGCTTTAATGATGGCCTGCTACGGCGCCGCCCTTGAGCGTGTAATGCGTGCCGCAGTAGGGGCACAATGCTTCGCCCGTTGCTTCGATGGGTAGAAAGACGCGCGGATGTGCGTTCCACAACAACATGGATGGCATAGGGCAGTGTAACGGCAAGTCATCAGTTGTTACTTCTATTTCACGTAATTTGTTATTGGTTTGTTGATTCATAAATAACTCCAAAGTAGACGGTATTAAACCAGCGTAAGCCAATTGGTGTGATTTTTGGCTTTACCTTTGACGCAATCGAAAAATAGCGATTGTATTTGCGTGGTAATGGGGCCGCGTTTGCCGGGTCCGATAATACGGTTATCCAGTTCGCGAATCGGCGTCACTTCAGCCGCGGTGCCGGAAAAAAATGCTTCATCGGCACAATATACTTCATCCCGCGTGATACGTTTTTCGATGACGGGGATACCTATTTCTGCGGCTAATTCAAGAATAGAAGCACGAGTGATTCCTTCCAAGCATGAGGTTAGGTCAGGTGTGTAAATTTTGCCTTGCTTGACGATAAAAATATTTTCACCGGAACCTTCCGCAACATAGCCGTCCACATCCAGTAACAACGCTTCGTCATAGCCATTCAAGGCAACTTCCTGATTGGCGAGGATCGAATTGGCATACGTTGCGACCGATTTGGCGCGGCACATATTGATATTGACATGATGCCGGGTGAAAGACGACGTTTTGACGCGGATGCCGTTTTCAAGACTTTCTGGGCCTAAATAGGTCCCCCACGGCCAAGCGGCGATGGCAACATGCACCGATAATGTTCTGGCGGAAAGCCCCATGGCTTCAGCCCCGTAAAACGCGATTGGGCGGATATAACCGGAAGTCAATTTATTTTGTTTGACCACATCGCATTGCGCCTGCATCAAAGTGGCCTTGTCGTAAGGTATTTTCATCATGAAAATATGCGCCGAGTTAAACAGGCGGTCTGTATGTTCCTGTAAGCGGAAAATCGCCGCTCCTTGTGCGGTTTCATACGCGCGCAATCCTTCAAAAACACCCAAACCATAATGCAGGGTATGGGTTAGCACATGTGTATTGGCATCCCGCCAGGGAACCATTTTCCCGTCATACCAGATTACACCGTCACGGTCAGCCATTGACATTCAGGAACTCCCGATAAATTCTAAAAATCGTATTTTAACTTATTTTTTACAGCAACAATAAAACGCCGCAACACAAATAAGTTTGCCGTGGGGATTTGATTAATTATTCGATAATTTTTCATAAAGTTGTTCGAGATAGCTGTGAAATTTCAAGCGAATATTGCCGGGATCAAGCACCATTGCATTGATGAATTGGAGAAGTGGATATTTGCGGGTATC
>CAADGS010000011.1 GCA_900696615.1 uncultured beta proteobacterium | reverse complement strand
CCACCAAATTTCTTCGTCAATATCGTCGTTATCGCCGCCGTCAACGTCGTCTTCCCATGATCCACGTGACCTATCGTCCCTACATTTACATGTGGCTTCGACCGCTCAAATTTACTCTTTGCCATGATTGCCCCCTTGTTTGCCTTTAACCATATCAACTTTATTATATAACCTATGGAGCCCATGGCCAGGATTGAACTGGCGACCTCTCCCTTACCAAGGGAGTGCTCTACCACTGAGCTACATGGGCAAGCATAATATAAACATCAAAATCCATCAGAGCTGGAGCGGGTGAAGGGAATCGAACCCTCGTCGTAAGCTTGGAAGGCTTCTGCTCTACCATTGAGCTACACCCGCATTCTTCTATTTTGAGGAAGCCACATTGAACCCCATAACCTCCTCATTAGAGTTCTTCTTATGCACTGATTTCAAGCGTGGTGGAGGGGGAAGGATTCGAACCTTCGAAGGCAGAGCCGTCAGATTTACAGTCTGATCCCTTTGACCGCTCGGGAACCCCTCCAAACGAAACTGTCGATTATGATTATTTTACATTCATAAGTCAATCTAGTTTGTGGTTCCGGATAACGAAAAGACAAAACCCCGCAAATAATCTCATGTGCTTATTGTTTAAATCGATTAAGAGAAGTTATTGATTATGACAAACGAATTCTGGGATCAACAAAGGTATAAGATATATCTGTTAATATCAATCCAACGATATATAGCACCGAACCCAGAAAAACCATCGCTCTTACAACTGCAAAATCCTGTGCATTAATTGCATCAATGGTATAACTGCCGAGACCCGGGATTCCAAAAAAAGATTCAACCAGCAAACTGCCCAGAAATAATAGAGGCACTACCACAACAGCACCTGTCAAAATAGGAATCATCGCATTTTTTAGTACATGTTTAAATAAAATAATATATTCGGACATTCCTTTTGCTCTGGCCGAGCGCACATAGTCCTTATTCATTTCTTCCAAGAAAATTGTACGATACCAACGAATACTGCTTCCAGCACTACTTACCACACCAATCAAAACAGGTAACACTAGAAACTTTCCAGCATCTAACCCAGTTCCATAACCTGAAATAGGCACCAAATGCCATAACTTACTGATCAAGAATTGTCCTGTAATAATATAAAACAAACTGGAGATTGACATCAGCGCGACACAAAAAACAACCCCCCAGAAATCAATATACGTGGCACGAAAAAAAACCATTAATAATGCAAAAGTAATGTACACGATCAAACCAAGAACAAAAACAGGTAGTGCAATAGCCAAACTTGGAAGCATGCGTGATTTAATTTCTTGAGAAATATCGCGACCATCATCAGATCGTCCGAAGTCAAAGGCAAACATCGCTACTGATTTTTCGAAAAAAATGGTTTCAGTTAACGTTCTTAACCCAGCTTCTTTTGAATTAACAAGCAATGGCTTATCATAGCCACGTTCCGACTTCCATTTTTCAATCGCTTCTGGCGTAACATATTTGATGCCTAACTGCATGCGGGCCATATCGTCAGGAGTATTGACCACAAAAAACAAAACAAAAGTAATGAGATTAACTCCCACAAGAATCGGTATAGCATACAGAGCACGTCGAAAAATATAACCGAGCATTACAATTTAATTATCCGCTTAAGTTGAAATCCCGTTACCGATTGCCGCACTATTTTCACGACGATAAAAACTAGTAAATGCAGGAATGAAACAAACTATTAACAAAATTACTACTCCTCCAATAGGCCATAGTATGGGATCATTCCATTCCCGTCGCATCTGTTCTCGCTTATTAACATCAATTTTTAAATATTTCAGGTTGTTATTTGAAATTCGATTAAGCTTCACGTTCTGATACCAAGAATGATACAACCCATAGTCTTTCGGATGATATCCCCACAGCCAAGGTGCATCGTAGCGCAATATCTCCAGCATTCGATCAATTATTTGCTGCCGCTTTGGCCCATCTTGCATGTCCTTCATTTTCTCAAATAATTTATTGTATTCAGGATTATCATAATTGGCCGCATTCTCACCGTTGTTGCCTACTTTACGCTGCGGTCCATACAGCAGAAAAAGAAAATTCTCTGGATCTGGATAATCTGCGTTCCATCCCCATTCAAAAATTTGCGCATTTCCTTTACGGATTTTGTCTTGGAACCGGTTGTAATCAGTACTTCTAATTACCAGTTGTATGTTTAATTTATTAAATTGCTTACGCATCCAATCAAGCTTTGATCGATCATCCGAGCTGCGAGCAGTCACATCAAAATATAAAATCAATGGCGCGCCTGTTTTTTGATCGATTCCATTCGGATAGCCTGCTTCAGCTAGTAAAGCTCGTGCAACTTGAATTGATTTTCTTTGCGGCCGGTCATTAACCCAATCATATACCACGGGATTAATACCTTTCTTCCCATCACGATAACCCGCAATACCGGGCGCAATTGGACTCTGAGCTGGTAATCCGCGACCATTCGCAAAAATAGAAATAAACTCTTCATAATCCACAGCAATTGAAATAGCTTGCCGTAATTTTCTAGCTGACTCACGCTGAAACTTGTTACCGCCATCCCCTACTATAGGGTCGAGCATGTTAAAACCCATATAATAAGTGGAAACTGCGACTGTGGTTTCCAATCTTATGCCTTGTGCGGCCATTTCATCCGTAACTGTTGCCTCCCCCTGCCCCACCAACTGCACAGCTTGATCAAAACTGTCCGAGCCAATTCCGGTAGCATCGTAATATCCCTGCAGGAATTTGTTCCAACGGGGAATGCTTTCCTTCTCACGGGTAAAAACTATCTTATCGATAAAAGGTAATTTTTTGCCCGCATCGCTCAACAAGCCATTCCCTGTATCTTCCGGCAAACCTTCGGACGGATAATGCTCGTCATGAAAGTTTGGGTTTCTTTGCAAGATCATCCTCAAATTGGGATTATTCTCCGTTAGCATATACGGGCCCGTACCGACAGGATACCAATCTAATGTAATATTTTTTTGTATCAATCCTTGCTGCGAATAAAACGAATCGGCTTCCCAAGGAATGGGTGCAAAAAATGGCATGGCCAGCCAATATAGAAATTGCGGATATATTCCTTTTATTTTTATGCGATAGGTATACGCATCAACCAATTCCACACCTTTCAGCGGATACTTTCTTAAATCGAGAAATACTTTGCCTGCCGATTGTTCTTGATCAATTTGCCTTAAGATCTGCGCATACTCCTGTAATCCTACGATATAGTCAGCCATCAAACCGTAAATGGGTGAATGTAATCGAGGGTGCGCCAATCGCTTAATTTGATAGATATAATCTTCTGCCGTCAGCTCTCGTGTCGCGGTTCTCCGAAAATCAGACAATTCATTTATCAGCCTTAATTCTTGATCATTGAGATGGTGATACTGCCAGCCTTCTTGCTCATTTTTAACAAATGCCGGATGGGGTTGATAGAAAATTCCGGGCTTTATCGATACCTCATAAACGCTGTAGGCAATATCGGCAGGTTGCACATCAACAGGTAGCGGAACACCTTGATTGTTAAAAAATTTAATGGTCGGAATCGACTCCGCTGTTAAAGGTATCAAAGCAAAAGGTCTTTTCAAATAATGATATTGCAGCGGCGGTTCGTAAATTTGGGCTGTAAATTGAATTTCGTTAGAGCTGTATGATTGCACTGGATCAAGATGCTTGGGTCGCTCACTGAATACGCTGTACAGAATATTCTTATCCGCATCTTCCGCATCATACGGATTGTTCCAGTTGCTTTCCCAGCACCCAGTTAGTAAAGTTAACAATAGAAGTGGTAAAACAGATGAAGCAATTATCTTAATCATTGCACATAATCCATAAAATCTCTCGAAGTAAATTCTGAATCCAGCACATCTTATAATGTCCACGCGTAACAATTCCAACTTATTCTAGCCATCAGCTATAATTTGCCAATTACTTAAATTTTACAAGGAAGTTTTTATGGGATTTCTTGCCAATAAACGCGTACTCATTACCGGTCTTCTCAGCAATCGCTCCATTGCTTACGGGATTGCCAAAGCTATGAAACGTGAAGGTGCAATCTTAGCGTTTACCTATCAAGCAGAAGAAGTGCGTGAGCGTGTCGTTAAGTTGGCGGCTGAGTTTGACAGCAATTTGCTATTTCCTTGTGATGTAACCAATGACAACGAAATTACGTCATGCTTTGATAACCTGCAAAAACATTGGGACGGTCTCGATTGCATTATCCATTCCATTGCGTTTGCTCCTCGTGACGCATTAGCTGGCGATTATCTGGAAAGTGTCAATAGAGAGGCTTTCCGCATTGCCCATGATATCAGTTCATACAGTTTTTCCGCACTTGCCAAAGCAGCTCTGCCTTTAATGCAAGATAGAAACGCTTCACTTTTGACGCTAAGCTACTTGGGCGCAGTACGAGTAATGCCGAGCTACAATGTCATGGGGTTGGCCAAAGCCAGTCTTGAAGCCAATGTCCGCTTTATGGCTTCGAGTCTCGGGCCGAAGGGAATACGAGTCAATGCGATTTCCGCCGGCCCCATTAAAACGCTCGCAGCTTCCGGCATTGGAAACTTTGGTAAGTTATTGGGCTACACTGAGAAAGTTTCACCCCTGCGCCGCAACGTCACAACCGATGAAGTTGGTAATGTTGCCGCTTTTTTATGCAGCGATCTCGCTAGCGGCATTACCGGAGAAATCACGTACGTCGATGCTGGCTTTAATACTGTTGCATTCGATCTCATCGATTAAAAAACAATTTACCTCTTGTTTCAATTTTATTCCAGGCCGCGGCTTACTTTCCTCAATAAAATCAAACGATATTGTAAGTCCAGGACTCAGCGCGACCAATTAACCCGCAGCAAATTCTCGGATGGATTATAGTGAAACTCCAGATCACCTTGATAAGCATGGTGAATAGCTTCCCCTATGCCTCGGGCTAGATGAATATCGGTTGTTGTGATCAACAAAGCCTGATCCTTCTCCTCAATGGCCATAATACGCTTTAAAGGATGCTCGGATTTTTCTTTGTTCTCGAAATTATTAATCAGGCTCAGAATTTCATCGCGATGCACGCCCAAGAAATCTCCTTCTAAAGTCAAGTATCCGGCCGGAAAGTGGTCAAGCTTCCGTTGACAAGCCGGGCAATTATGTCGATGCGCATCAGGCGGCACTGTCAACCATTGCCAGTGACCTTTATGAAAAACCGCATTACATTGCGGACAGACAGTTGGTTCGGAAAGCTTCTGTTTAATTTGATAAGCGTCATGTATTTTTTCCTGAAAAATACCATCATGACGGCTAATTTGCTGGAAACCGGGGGGAGTACTTTTTGTGCCCATTATTATTCTCCTTTCGAATGTGTATTGGTCTTTTTCAAACAAAACAGCATATTGGCTGTTTGAAATAATCTATTGACTCTAACCACCTAAGAGTCTTCATCTTGCCCCCTTTAAAAATTTTGTCAAGCGCTTCCATCAATCATGAATAAATAATATCCTTACGACTTTTGCCCGGTCTAAATCCTACTATCCCAATATAATGGATCGCAAAATACATTTACTTTTTATAACAATTTCATTTAAATTTTGACAATGATACTTTCAAAGCATGATTTAACCTGCCGCAGTCGAAAAGGGTATGATCAAAGCAGATCAACCAATTGAGAAACCAGAATCCGACAGAAAAAATAATCGTAGTAGATTGCAAAAAACAATTCTTCGACCCAACGACAATTACTTCGCAACAACCCGGCGTAGCGATTCAATGCAGATTTAGCATTACCGTGACCAGGCTAAGGCTCATGCTTAGCATATGGTCTTGAAGACAAAATAAAATTTGGAAAAGCAGGTAGATTCTTTTCCAGTCGCCGAATAATCACATAGTTTATTTTAAAATCCATACAGCAAAGCGTTGTTATATCAATATTCCACATCTGACCGAAGCGCTATTAATTTGATAGGGTAAAATCAAAAGAACTATGGTTTGAAGTTATTTGCCGGCAACATCACTTCGCAACTGTATATATGGAAGTGATATTCGTCTCGGCTCAATTTCGTTTTGAGTGATATGTATATTTTTGGAAATTAGAATATGACCTTGGTACTAAAAGCAATTATGAATGCATTGAGAGATTTACTGCGATTCAGGATAGCATGGATTATTATTTGGCCAATCTTAGTCGCTACTTTTTTCTGGTTTATAGTTGGTTATATTTTTTGGGACAGTTTTTCAGAATTATTGAATCGAGTTTTAGGAGAAATTAGCATTGGCGAATGGTTCCAGAATATTCAATCTGGCTGGATTGTGACAAGCATCCAAGGCTTACTGCAAGTTATTTTGTTTGTCTTGCTTGTCATTATAACCACGTTAGTTATAACGACGATTTTTGTGATGCCTGCACTTATTAAACTAGTTGCTCATCGTTACTACCCTGACCTTAAGCGTGAGAGTGGAGGTAATATAACTGGAAGCATCGTGAATGCAGCACTTGCAACCGGTATTTTTATTCTTGTATGGGTGGTTACTTTACCATTGTGGGCAGTAGGGGTAGGCATCATCGTTCCATTCATTGCCGCTGCTTTCATGAATCAACAGTTATTTCGCTACGATGCACTATCTGAGCATGCGAATAAACAAGAAATTAAAGCAATCTGTGATATGAATAGAGTGTCGTTATGGAGTTTGGGATTGTTGACGGGTTTTGTTCAGTTCATACCTTTATTAAATTTATTTGCTCCTACTTTTACCGCACTGGCATTTATTCACTTTGGGCTTGCACATTTAAAGCTTTTACGAACAGAAAACAGGATAGATAACCATTAATCCTGAGTATGACTTGTGATGATTGTATGTACTAGAGAAACTGGCACACAGCTTATCGCGGATTGCTTTGATAAATAAATACCCGAATTACTCTCATTCATGATGAACATCCAAGAGTGGAATCCGGATTTTATGAATCTTTCACAAATATTCTTGCCTCTTAAACTCTGTAATCAGTATGTTAAAAATATGCAAGACTGGCCAGAATTATTGCATTTAAATCAGATGAAAATTCAACGAAGAATCCAAATAGAAACCAAGTCAGGTAAAGAAATACACTTTGTACCGGCAATGCCAGGAAGAAAATTTTATGAAGAAAAATATGAATCTACGGTTTATGTGACGGGGCAAGTACCAACAAGAGTTAGAAATTGGCATGATTTTTTTAACGCGTTGGTTTGGCAAATATTTCCTCGCGCCAAATCCGCACTTAATCAATTACATTACCAAATGATATTGATTGAATCGCTGAATAAGGTTAAGCACCGCAGTGAATTGAGAGACGCCGCGACACATATCGACGAATCTGGCGTAATCGTTGTTAGTAGTAAAAAACACTTAATTCAGTTATTAAGAAATTTTGAATGGAAACAGTTATTCTGGAATGAGCGTGATGCAACATTGGCATCCATGCGTTTTTTTGTTATTGGGCATGGGTTATATGAAAAATCGTTGCGTCCCTATATTGGCATGACTGGTAAAGGCCTTCTATTTGATGTTAACGATACATTTTTTAGACTGAACTTGCCGGATCAATTACAATACGTAGACTCAATGTTAGAGCGGTTTATATTAAAATCCTTATCGTCTAATTCGGATCTGACACCGATTCCTCTTTTAGGATATCCAGGCTGGACTGAAGAAAATACGCAGGAAGCCTATTATGATAATAAAAAATACTTTCGTGACCGGCGCAATTCGATCCTATAGTCGGAAAATTTTTAGTTTGAATTTTAGTATGTATTGATCGGGAGTGAACAATGAAGCCCAAAAACAATATAATTGCGAACGAAACGAAAGCAATTTTACTTATGGCTGCGCTCTATCTGTTGCTATCTGTAAATATATTGAGTGCCGAAAGCTTGGCACCGGAACATATTGAAGGTGCTCGTACAATCAATACGGCAACAGCAAAGTCATTATTCGATAACAAATACCCTTTCATCGATGTCAGGGGATTTGACGACTATAAAACCGCACATATTCCAAAAGCCCATCATTTATCCGTCAAACATAATTTTACTGAGCAAAATTTAAGAAAGATTGTGGAAAAAGATCAACCAGTAGTCATTTATTGCAATGGTATTTCATGTATGGGTAGTTCTATCGCAACGCAGCAAGCGGTCGCTTGGGGCTGGTCCAATGTCTTTTATTATCGAGAAGGCATTAAAGATTGGAGACAAGAGGGATATTCTGTGCAATCGATTGATTAATGGTTATAGCATATTGTTTCTTCAAACAAACAACCATCGACGAAACCTAATATAGGTTTTTTAGAATTTTGGGCGTGTATTTTGTTAAAATAAACAAATAATTTACTAATTTATTGGAGTATTTAATGGCAATTGAAAGAACGTTATCCATTATTAAACCGGATGCTGTTGCAAAAAATGTAATTGGCAAAATTTATTCTCGTTTTGAATCAAATGGCTTGAAAATTATCGCTGCCAAAATGATGTATTTATCAAATTTGGAAGCAGAGCAATTCTATGCAATACATCGTGAACGCCCTTTTTTCGCGGACTTAGTAAAGTTCATGACATCCGGCCCCATAATGGTGCAAGTACTGGAAGGCGAGGATGCCATAAAAAAGAATCGCGATCTGATGGGTGCAACGGACCCTAAGAAAGCTGAGCAAGGAACAATTCGCGCGGATTTCGCCGACAGTATTGATGCCAATGCAGTACATGGCTCGGATGCACCTGAAACTGCCGCCGTCGAAATTGCCTACTTTTTTCCGACATTGAATATTTATTCTCGCTAACACCTCGCGATTATCTAAAGAGTGGCTATTAATCTGCTAAATCTTGAGGCGAAAGGACTCGCTGAATTTTGTATGAAAATTGGCGAAAAGCCTTTCCGTGCAAAGCAGTTGTTACGATGGATTCATCAGTTTGGCGTTACCGAATTTGTCGGCATGAGCGATTTGGCTAAAAGTTTGCGCGAAAAACTGGCGGCATTGGCAATAATTGAATTTCCACAAATCATTTCTGATCATGTGGCTGCCGACGGAACCCGTAAGTGGTTGTTATCAGTTGGAACGGGTAATGCAATAGAAACCGTTTTTATTCCCGAAGTCAGCCGTGGCACTTTGTGCGTATCGAGTCAAGTTGGTTGTGCGTTGGCTTGTAGTTTTTGTTCAACAGGAAAACAAGGTTTTAACCGTAATCTGACCGTTGCAGAAATTATTGGGCAATTGTGGATTGCGAATAACGCTTTGAGAGGCAATTCAAACGTTGCTTTTAATGGTTCAGACCGGGCTGTGAGCAATGTTGTCATGATGGGCATGGGCGAACCCTTAGCAAACTTTGATAACGTTGTTGCCGCACTTGATTTGATGCTAGACGATCATGCCTATGGTTTATCTCGGCGCAGAGTGACGGTTAGCACTTCCGGATTGGTGCCAGCGCTGGATCGATTGCGTGAGCGCTGTCCGGTTGCATTGGCGGTTTCGCTGCATGCACCCAATGATGATTTACGCGATCAATTGGTACCCATCAATAAAAAATATCCGATTAAGGAATTGTTGGCGGCATGTCAGCGCTACTTGTCAGTTGCCCCGAGAGATTTTATTACTTTCGAGTATGTCATGTTGGAAGGTGTCAACGATAGTGTGACGCACGCACAGCAATTAGTGAAATTAGTACAAGACATTCCGTGTAAATTTAATTTAATTCCCTTTAATTCGTTCCCTGGCTCCGATTTAAGGCGTTCTTCGCCTGAGGTCATTCGCATTTTCCGTGAACAATTGATGCATGCCGGATACGTGACGACGATCAGAAAAACCCGTGGTGATGATATTGCGGCTGCCTGTGGTCAATTAGCGGGCCAAGTTAGGGATAAAACACGCCGTTCGGTGCGTGCAAGCACAGAAATATTACCGTGAATAAAATCCATTTTTCTTGTTTTTTGATGCTTTTACTGGTGGTATTGGTTGCTTGTGTGCAGCAACCTGTCGACGATGGCATATCAAGCCAAGCCAGATCAGAACGAGCTCATTTGAGTGCAAAGATTCATACTGAATTAGCTGCTGAATATTTCAACAGAGGGCAGTTAGATGTCGCTTTGGAAGAAATCTCAGAAGCATTAAACGCTCAATCCAATTACGCGCTTGCCTATAATGTATTGGGCTTAGTGAATATGACGCTTAATGAAAATGATAAAGCACTTGATAGCTTCGATAAGGCTATTCGATTAGCACCTAAAAATTCTGAAATAAATAATAATTATGGATGGTTTCTGTGTCAACGTTTACCCCAGCGCATGGATCAAGCAATCGGTTATTTTATGACGGCAACTCAAGATCCGCTCTATGCAACCCCGGAAATGGCATTCGCTAATGCGGGACTTTGTGAGATTAAACGCCAAAACTATGATGTAGCGGAAGCCTTTTTACAGAAAGCGTTAGTCATTCAACCAAAATATTCTCCGGCAATAATAGGCGTAATCGATATTGATTTTCGACGCGGTAACCTAATGAACGCAAGATCCAGGCTTACCGATTTCTTACAAAACAATGCCTCAACGCCTGAAAGCTTATTTTTAGCGATACAAATAGAGCAGGCAATAGGTGATCAGTTAACGGCTGATAGTTATATTTTTCAATTACAAAAGCATTTCCCAGATTCCAGAGAAGCAGCAGCTATTCGAGAAGGAAAAATTAGATAATGAACAATATAAATCAAACCAGTGACAGCAATGATCAGTTTTCGGGTGATACGGCAGAGCGTATCGATTTGAACACAGCGATAAACAATTATTCGTTACAAAAAGAAGAACATGACACTGCAAGGAAGCATACCCGAAATGATTCAACAATGGATCAAAATGCCGCATTATCATCCGATGAAAATACGGTATCGTCGAGCGTCGAGCAGAATAATGGTTCCGGCGAAATTCCCGTCGACCAGAATCAACCCAACGAACATACTGCCGGAAATGATCGTGAAATGGCATATGCAAATCCTGATTCTATATATGTTAGCCATGGCCTAAATGATATAAATGCTTCAAGCGTTGTGCAAGGTGTCGGTCATTTGTTACGTAAAGCAAGGTTAGCCAAAGGTTTGAGTGTGGATGATGTGTCCCGGCAGTTGCGTCTCTCGGTTCAGCAAGTTGAAGCGATTGAAAGGGAGGATTTTGATAAATTGCCTGGACGTACATTTTTACGGGGATTCGTTCGCAACTACGCTAATCTGATGCAGTTAAATTCTGCCCCCCTTTTACAAATGCTACCTGAACCCATTGCGATTCAATCAACTTATGAGCGCACCCCACTCAGGAATAAACAGTTATCCTTTTCTTCAAATCGCACCAGCACCGGAAATAACCGTTTGGTTATTATCATTGTCTTATTTGCTGCAATCTTAGGTGCTTATTTTTTATCTGATAAAGGTTATTGGAATACAGGATCAGGCGAAGGCTCTAGCCGTCCGAGCAATCTCGCTGGGGATAAGGCGTCAGTTGAAATACAATTGCCTTTGTCATCGACGGAAAAAACTATCCCAAACATTCCATCCGACAAAGCTACGGAGATCAATGCACCAATAATTTTTGAAAAAAGCCAAATAGGGGCAGAAACAAAAACTGAAACGCTAGCTATTCCAATCGAAAATAAAGTGGATAACTCGAATCTCGAGGAATCTTCGTCCGTTTTATCGCGTGACATGGGTAGTTTATATTTTAAATTCACTGCGGATTCGTGGGTCAAAATAGTAGATGGAAACCATGTAACCATACTGGAGCAGATCAGAAAGGGTGGCAGCGAACAAGTAATCACCGGCAAAAAACCATTTTCGATTGTGTTAGGCAATGTAGCCGGGGTCAATCTCACCTATAATGATACGGAAATTGATCTTTCTTCCTACAAAAAACAAGACGGTACAGCACGCTTCACCCTCGAATAAGAATGTTTGTAATTTTTTGATCTCAATATATTAATTATGTCTGAAAATAGTTTTTCTATACGTCGCCGACCGAGTATAGGTGTTCGGGTTGGCACGGTAATGGTAGGTGGTGGCGCACCGATTGTAGTGCAATCGATGACGAATACCGATACGGTGGATGAGATAGCGACTACTGAGCAAGTTGCTCAGTTGGCGCGCGCGGGTTCCGAGTTGGTTCGTATCACCGTTAATTCGATGGAAGCAGCAAGTGCAGTGGCAGGGATTCGCGCTCGTCTGGACGATATCGGCTGTCACGTGCCATTAGTCGGTGATTTCCACTTCAATGGTCACAAACTATTGACAAGTTACCCGGAATGCGCCAAAGCTTTAGCAAAATTCCGTATCAATCCGGGCAATGTCGGTCATGGTAAAAAACGCGATGAACAATTCACTACCCTTATTGAAACTGCCTGTAAATATGATAAACCGGTTCGCATCGGCGTTAATTGGGGCAGTCTCGATCCGGAAATGCTGGCGCGTATCATGGATGAAAATGCAGCTTCCAGTGATCCGCAAGATGCCAAGTATGTTATGCGCGAAGCATTGATAACATCTGCGTTGGAAAGTGCGGCCAAAGCTGAGGAAATCGGTCTACAGCGCAATAAAATTGTGTTGTCTTGCAAGGTCAGCGGTGTGCAAGACTTAATCATGGTATATCGCGAGTTGGCTTCACGTTGCAATTATGCTCTGCATCTGGGATTAACAGAGGCCGGTATGGGCTCGAAAGGTATTGTGGCATCGACTGCGGCATTGGCAGTACTCCTGCAGGAAGGCATTGGCGACACTATCCGTATTTCCCTAACGCCTGAACCGGGTGGAACGCGTTCACGGGAAGTTATCGTTGCACAGGAAATTTTACAAACGATGGGGTTACGGGCATTTGTTCCGCTCGTGGCGGCTTGTCCCGGTTGCGGCCGCACGACGAGTACGTATTTCCAGGAACTGGCGGAAAACATTCAAGCGTATGTACGTGATGAAATGATTGTATGGCGTGAACAATATGAAGGGGTTGAAAATATGTCATTGGCAGTCATGGGATGTGTGGTGAACGGGCCGGGTGAAAGCAAACATGCCAATATCGGTATCAGCTTGCCAGGCTCAGGCGAGAATCCGGTGGCACCGGTATTTGTCGATGGGCAAAAAACTGTGACGCTAAAAGGTGACAATATCGCCAATGAATTTCGCCAGATCATTGACAAATACGTTAGCGAGAAATATCCGAGAAAAGCTGTCTGATGGCTAATAGTATAAAAGCGATTCGCGGCATGAACGACATTCTGCCGGATGAGTCTCATTTGTGGATACATTTCGAACAGATTGTTCATCAATGGCTCGCCGCCTATGGCTATCGAAATATCCGAACACCGATTGTAGAACAAACTGATTTATTCGTTCGATCGATTGGTGAAGTTACTGATATCGTTGAAAAAGAGATGTATACCTTCATCGATCAGCTCAATCATGACAGTTTGACCTTACGTCCTGAGGGTACTGCATCATGTGTACGCGCTGCAA
Organism: uncultured beta proteobacterium; assembly: GCA_900696615.1. Lineage (GTDB taxonomy): Bacteria > Pseudomonadota > Gammaproteobacteria > Burkholderiales > Nitrosomonadaceae > Nitrosomonas. The sequence goes on along the minus strand of CAADGS010000011.1, from coordinate 4,845 downwards.
TCGAGCACAATCTGTTATATGCTGGCCCACAGAGGCTCTATTATGCTGGCCCGATGTTCAGGCATGAGCGGCCTCAGAAAGGGCGCTATCGTCAGTTCCATCAAGTAGGAGTCGAAGCATTGGGTTATGCGGGACCAGACATCGATGCAGAATTGATTATCATGTGTTCACGTTTATGGGAATTACTGGGCATATCCGGTCTTCGTCTGGAAATTAGCACGCTTGGGGATAGCGAATCGCGCACGCGGCATCGTGCACGATTGGTCAAGTATTTTGAATTGCACCAGGATAAACTTGATGAAGATTCATTGCGGCGTTTGCATACCAATCCATTGCGCATATTGGATAGTAAGAACCCACAAATGCAGGAGGTCATTGATAATGCACCTAAGCTGATTGATGATTTGGATGAAGAATCATGTACTCATTTTGAATCCTTGCAACATATTTTGCGTGAACAAGGTGTCATTTTTGACATTAATCTGCGTTTGGTGAGGGGACTCGATTATTACAATCGTACGGTATTTGAATGGGTTACAGATAAATTAGGCGCCCAAGGAACAGTTTGTGCAGGGGGACGGTACGATGGTTTGGTTGCCCAGATAAGTGGAAAATCAGCACCGGCTTGCGGTTTTGCTATGGGAATTGAAAGACTGCTGGCACTCATGCGAGAAAGCGACAATGAAATACTGCAACCTGTACCGGATATTTATGTTGTGCATTATGGTGAACAAGCTATGGATTATGCCTGGAAATGTGCAGAATTTCTTCGCTCCAGGGGATTGAATGTGACCATGCACTGCGGCGGAGGCAGTTTTAAAGCGCAGATGAAAAAAGCAGATGCTACGGGCGCCCGTTATGCATTGATTATTGGCGATGACGAAGTCAATGCGCAAGAAGTTACGCTTAAACCGTTGCGGGAACCTACGGAACAAGCTAGCGTTAAGCTGGCTACAGTGACTGAACTGGTGGGCTAGTAATGCCATCCATGTGTAAATCTTAGTATTGCATTAAATAACAAGCATTTTTTGAATTTTTATCGATCTACAATTTATTCAGGAACAGGCAATGGCGACTTATAATCTCGAAGAACAGGAAAAAATTGATAGCTTCAAGAATTGGTGGGATAAGTATAGTACCGTTATTACCATCTTGTTAGCGGCCTTTCTCGTGAGCATTGGCGGCACGCAATTATGGAAATACTACCAGCAGCAACAAGCAAGACAGGCAGCCGATTTGTATGCATTGCTGCTGCAAGTAAAAGCTTCGAATGAGGCGGCAAAAATAAATGATGCAGCACAGTTGCTGACCGAAGGTTTCCCATCTTCCGGCTATGCTTCCCGTGCTGCATTCATTGCAGCGCAAGCAAATATTGAGGCAGGTGACAGCAAACATGCCATACAAAATCTGCAGTGGGTGATTGATCATGCAAAAGAAACAGCATTGCACGATATCGCACGACTTAGAATTGCCGGCATTTTATTAGATGAAGAAAAATATGATGAGGCACTCCGGATATTGAGTGTCCAACACGGTGAAACCTTCGCGGGATTGTATTTGGATCGTAAAGGTGACATCTTGGCGGCAGCCAAGAAAATTTCAGAGGCACGCCTTAGCTATCAGGCTGCCATTGATAAGCTTAGCAAAAATAACAATTACTACAATATCGTACAGATGAAGTTAGATGCGTTGGGTGAATCAGAATAATTGTCAACGTGATCATTTTATTGAAGTTTGCTAAATTTTGGCGAAGTTACTCCGTATCAGCGGCAGTCATTTTTTTGCTATGGGGTTGCAGCAGTATGACAAACCCATTTGACTTACGAATTATCGAGTCTATGAGTACGGGGATTTCGGATTTTTTCGCAAAAGATGAGGTGATCGTTTATGACAAAGAGGAACTCGATGCGCTTAAGACGGTTGAAAAAATCCCCTTGAAATGGAAAGAGAAAAATAGTGAAAATCGGTTGGCATCATTTCTTCCGGTGTATGACAGCGGTTCATTGTATGTTGCCGATGAAGAAGGAAAATTAACAAGATACGAAGCAGCAACAGGAAAAATAATTTGGCAAATAAAAACCAAAAACAATTTTTCTGCAGGAATCGGTGTTGGTGAAGGACTAGTTCTGCTCGGCACGTTTAAAGGAGAAGTATTCGCTTATAACGAATCAGGACATGCCGTATGGCAAGCGCTGGTAACAAGTGAAATTTTGAGTCCGCCCCAGGTGCAGAATAATATTGTTGTAGTTCGAACCGTTGACGGACGAATATTCGGACTGGATGCAATTGACGGGACACGAAAATGGGTTTATCAGGGCGCTACACCTTCTCTCACCGTACGTAGCCCGGCAGGCGTGACATTGGCACATGGTGCTGTTTTTGCCGGTTTTCCGGGTGGAAAATTAGTAGCGATGAGTTTGTTCAACGGCAATATCGGTTGGGAAGCTATCGTGTCCCAACCTCGTGGTGTAACAGAGCTGGAACGTATAACGGATATCACAAGCTCGCCGGTTGTAAACAATCAGTTTGTTTGTACCGTTGCTTACCAAGGTCGCGCAGCCTGCTTTGCCATTAATGACGGTTCTCAAATATGGTCAAGAGAATCATCCAGCAGCGCCGGCTTAGCGATGGACAAAGATTATCTCTATGTCACGGAAGAAAAAGGAATTGTCGCTGCGTATGATTTGATCAGCGGCGCAACGATGTGGAAACAAAGTAAACTCGGCAGTAAAAAATTAACGCGCCCTCTTATTCAAGGACAATATATAGTCGTAGCGGATGATCAAGGCTTTGTCAATTTATTACGCAATTATGATGGCTTGCTAATTGCCCGCTCAGCCACCGATGGCAGTCTTGTTAAAACTTTTCCCAGTGCGTTACCGGATGGATTTGTGGTACAAACTGAGAAAGGCGGTATTTTTGCATTTAGTACCCAGTTTTAGCATTTATTTGCAATTTTCTGAATCTAATTGATTTTATGCTGCTCTAATATGACTCCATTAGCTTTATTTTCATTTCTCGAGCAAATCCAACAAATATCCAGTAACACACCATGAAACCCACACTTGTTTTGGTTGGTCGGCCGAATGTCGGCAAATCTACTTTATTTAACCGTTTGACGCGAAGCCGTGATGCGATCGTAGCTGACATTCCGGGCTTGACGCGAGATCGTCATTATGGTCAGGGAAAATTGGGCAATAAGCCCTATTTGGTAATGGATACGGGCGGTTTTGAGCCTATCGTCAAAGAAGGTATTTTACATGCCATGGCCAAACAAACATTGCAGGCTGTAGATGAAGCCGACAAAGTGCTTTTTATTGTCGATGGCCGGCAAGGCATAACCGCTCACGACAAAATTATTGCCGAGCAATTACGTAAATCCGGACAAAAGATTTTACTTGTCGTCAATAAAACAGAAGGCATGGCGACTGCTGTCATTACGGCCGAATTTTATGAATTGGGTTTGGGTGAACCGTGCGCAATTTCCGCCATGCATGGCGAACATGTCAGAGAACTTGCCGATTGGGCATTGGCGGAATTTCCAGATTCGATAGAAGAATTAACCGCAAACAAACATCCCAAGATTGCCATCGTTGGCCGTCCCAACGTTGGAAAATCAACATTGATTAACACATTGTTGGGCGAAGAACGTGTCATAGCTTATGATCAGCCTGGTACAACACGAGATAGTATTTATATCGATTTCGAGTATAAAAATAAATGCTATACCTTAATCGATACGGCGGGTTTACGACGTCGCGGCAAGGTATTCGAAACTATCGAAAAGTTCTCAGTCATCAAAACTATCCAGGCAATAGAAGATGCCAATGTCGTGGTGCTGGTACTCGATGCGCGTAACGAAATTTCCGATCAGGATGCCCATATTGCGGGATTTATTCTGGAAACTGGACGTGCAATGGTCATTGCAGTCAATAAATGGGATGGGCTGGATGAATATGAACGAGATACCGTCAAACGCGAACTGAATCGTAAGCTGGCTTTTCTAAGTTTCGCAGAATTACACTATATTTCGGCGCTGCACAGCACCGGCTTAAACAATCTGCTACCTTCAATTGATAAGGCCTATGCCGCTGCCATGGCGGATTTATCCACACCCAAATTGACTCGCGCATTGATCGCCGCAGTAGAAAAGCACCCCCCGCCACGAGGTGGCATGTCACGCCCCAAGCTGCGCTACGCTCATCAAGGTGGCTCCAATCCGCCGCTCATTATCGTACATGGGACTATGCTTAATCATGTACCGGAAACCTACCGGCGCTACCTCGAAAACACTTTCCGCAAAGTTTTTAAATTGATTGGCACACCGCTACGCGTCGATTTCAAGGTCGGCCTTAATCCCTATGCGGACAAAAAACCACCGCCTCCCACTGAAGATGAATTACGTCGCGCGCATAACCGCCGGCGGCGCAACCGGAAGAAATATGGATAATTAAGAAACATTACTGTTGCCGTTCAGTTAATTGTATCCCTCCCCCATCATTTGCCCGCATGTCTTCCGCAATGCTTCAAATAGCTTCCGCTACAAGCAGCACTGTCACAACTACATGCCGGTGCCGCCGCACACCCTGGGTGCCAATACTCACAAGAATGCAAAACTCAAACGCTTAACCAGCGCAAGGCGATCACTGCAACGCCTCATAACCCATGTCGGCAATCTATCGCCTGCGGTATACCGCTGGCTTGCCATGCTTTGGTATGAATTCGCCGCAATTCTAATGACGACATCGCCCCTCTTTGTGACAGGTCAGCGGATAGCTGCAATGAAGCATCAGGGTGTTAATGTGGAAGGTTGGAGGGTTGGAGGGTTGGAGGGTTGGAGGGTTG
>CAADGS010000010.1 GCA_900696615.1 uncultured beta proteobacterium | reverse complement strand
CTCTTGCTAGCGCTTGTCGTGCCGTATGTTGTTGCCATTTTATCCTCCATTAAATCAAGTTAATCTGTCGTAGCAAAATTAAACTTAACCAACCATTAACCCTGTGGTCAGTATGTTCATCTCGCTACCGCAATTTAGAATAGCGCATTGGTTTGCATTTGCAATGAATGGATCCCCTTAATTTCAACTTCATCAAAAATACCTTCGGCATGCCGGAATCGTTATTAAAATGAATGATACGGAGGTTGCAACAGTAAGATATTTTCAAAACTCTCAATCAATGAATGGAAATGCCGGCAAGCATGTGAGTAAGTCGAAATACGCTAGCCTATAAATAATCAACTTGAGTAAATGCTCGGAATAGTGAACCAGGATATTTCTAAATACGCTTAAGTTTAGAAGATAAGATCCGAAAACAATAACCATCTACACTGAGTACAGGCTAAAAACGATAACCCTATTTGCAGTCGCAAAAAATAAGAAAATAGCATGAGCTTAGCTTAATTTAGAATTTTCCTAGCCTCTCATCAAAGTTTATGAACAATAAAGCTAATAAAGGTGGAATTAGATGATCAATAAGGTAGAACGAATTGTTACAAGAATCTCACAGAAAGTGGCGAGTGATACGAAAGTTCTAGTAGTTGTGGACAAGTATATTTCTGGCAAGGCATTAAAAAATATGCTTGAAACGTGGGAGTACAACATTATCGGTATTTGTACTTCAGGTAAAGAAGCACTCATAAGGATGAGAGAAAGTAAACCGGATATTGTTTTAACGGATATAGAGCTAACCGACTGTACTGGAATTCGCCTAGCGCAGCAATTGAATTTACAAACCCAAAACACTAGTCTATCGATTTATTTCACAATTTATGCTACCGACTTGATTGTGCAACGCACTATAAATTTGGCCAATAGTTTAGGTTGTAGCATAAATAGATTTAGCGATAATAAGCTTGAAAGAAATTTCGAATCCAGCTTCTGCCGTTATTACAATATCGATCAAACCACAGAATTCGTAAATTATTCAAACATACAACCAATCAAAGTGTTATTAGTCGATGATCAACAAATTGTTCTGTGGGGGCTAGAGAGATTGATCAATTGCGAAAAACCACGAATGGAAGTAATCGGTAGCGCGATGAATATCTCGGAAGCTAAGCAGATAATCTCTGAAAAACAACCTGATATCATTATTCTGAATATCTTACTAGATGGTATTGATTGTGTGAACTATATCCCTGATTTTGCTAGCAATGGAAATACACGGATTGTAATTTTTACCGAAGCACATGATAAAGACATAATCGATAGAGCAGTTCTTAATGGCGCTCGGGGAGTAGTCCATAAGAAAGAGTCAATGCAAACTATACTCAGAGCAATTGAGAAGATCCATGCCGGTGAGTTATGGCTGGACCGTGCGAGCACCGGTCGTATATTTCTTCAAAGTTCGCGGATGCGTGGAAAAGCATCGCATGATCCTGATGCTGAAAAAATTTCAACCCTTACTCGTAAGGAATGCATGATTCTCAAAGCATTTTCAGATGGAGTTGGCGGGGAACAAAACAAGCAAATAGCCGCTAAGTTGTGTATGAGTGAGCACACTTTGCGTAATCATCTCACTTCTATTTTTAGTAAATTGGGAATTAAAAACAGATTTAGCCTTTTTGCATATGCTAAACAACACTTCCCCAAAACTTCCAATCTATTAAACAATCAAGCCAAATACTCAAAAGATGATCTACTTTAAGCAAGTTCTTACTCTCATAAGCCCTTAGGCCTATTAGTACTGTTGCCTACCGCCAAGACTCTACAAAGCATGGTTACCGGATAAAAATGATGGTGCAGCATCGGACTAACTCTGTAATGAATATAGGTTTGAGTCATCTTATTAACTCTCAAACGTATTTCTAAAGGCTCGGATGGCCATTGCCTTGCACATGCGTATGTTCATATCTCTCTTGGCAACTGATACAACGCACCGCCGTTGGATAAACTAACAATCGTTGCAACCCGATTTCCTTGCCGCAGTCAGCGCATTCATTCACATTCACTTTATTGATATGCAATAAACGAGCTTCGACTTCGCGCAATTCGTTAATTTGCCGATCTACCCGAATGACATTCAGATCAGCCAGTGCGTCGGCCAAAGATAGATCACCGTCGTCACCCGGATCATTACCCATTATCGCGGATAACTGCTGATTCTCGCGCTCGTCAAGTTCGCTTTGAATTTCTTCAAGCAAATCTTGCTGGCGTTTGCGTAATTTGTTCTCGATCAATTCGAGATCTCTTAAAGTTAATTTTGTCATGGTGCAACTTCCAGGTAATTAAAAGGAACATTGTTACTTTAACTGTAAGCAATGCATACGTCCATGCTGTAGATCAAATTAATACGTTACTTGATTATCAACTTGAGAATGAAGGTACTCAAAGACTGCTAACCGGGAGCCTTGAAATAAAATATTGGGCTGACGCCGCTGTAGACTATTCGTATATAGCGGATCGTAATAATATTGCAGCAGCTTTTCGATCCAGAGTTTATTGATTTCAGTCTCGTATGTTCGCCGCCATTGATCACGCGCTAACTCGATATCAGCCTTGATTTCTCCATGCCGCAACCCACCCAGCCGGCGGCTGATTTGTTGCAACGCTAACAGATATTTATCAAACATAGATTCTGAACACTGACCGTGCACATAATCGTGATAAATGTTTTCAACCCTGCGGTGAATCGGTTCTTCGATTAACACGATACTCGATGCGCGTAATTTCTCAAACACCGCTTGAGGTTGCGCGCAGCGCCCGATCATCCGACTCTCATCTTCGATAATAAATTTACCGGGTTCCGTATGTGCCATCTGTATCCATACATAACTCAAGCGATTTTCAAATATGGCTTGCGATGGCTGCAATCCCAGGCTGCCAAAAACCGAACCACGATGATTAGCCAACTCCTCCAAATCAATGACGGCACGCTGCGATTTCAATGCTTGTAATAGGTGGGTTTTTGCCGAACCTGTTGCACCACTAACCACGGTAAATGCACTTTGCCTTGCCAACAACTCCAACTGACCGATTAGAAATTGCCGGAACGCCTTGTATCCGCCGATCAATCGAGGTCGATCGACACCTGCTTCGGCTAACCATGCCTGCGTAGTTTTTGAACGCAGGCCGCCACGAAAACAGGCAATCAATCCCTCCGGATAAACCCGAAAAAAATTACGCCATTCCTGCAGACGCTGGACTTTGGTTTCGCCACTGACCAGTTTCATGCCCAATGCAATAGCTGCCGCCTGTCCTTGTTGCTTATAACGCGTGCCGACCAACGCCCGTTCTTCATTATTCAGAATAGGCATACATGTCGAGTTCGGGATATGTCCTTCATTGAATTCAATTTCTGCGCGCACATCTAGAATAGGCGTGTTCTGCAAAATGATTGATAGAAAGTTATCAGCACCATATAACGCCATAATCATTCAACTATCACAGCAACATCCCTTTCATCTGTCACGTTGCCAATAATGTCGGCCGCATGAAAGCGTGCGCGCAAACTGGTCACGATGGATTCAGCTTGATTGGCAGCGACCGATAATAATAATCCACCACTGGTTTGCGGATCGAAAACAATCAGTTTATCGATGTGGCCGATGTCTGAATGAATGACCGTACAATCGCGTGCATATTCAAAATTGGTGCGATGCGCTTTGGTCAGATAACCCTTTTCCAACGAAGCAAAAGCAAGATCCAATACAGGCAAGCGATGAAAGCTGATTGTAAAAGAAACAGCTGAAGCTTGTGCCATTTGCATCGCATGTCCCACCAAACCAAATCCGGTAATATCCGTGGCGCCATGAATGGCTGATTGCTGTGCGTGAGTTAACAAATCATTGATGGCATTGCAGGTCATCATGGATTGAATGGCAGGTTCGATATCGGATTCGCTATAATCCTGCCGTTTCAATCCTGCCGTCAGCGTTCCCGTACCCAATGCTTTGGTCAGAATCAGCGCATCACCGGCTTGCGCCGTAGCATTCGACCATATTTGCTGGGGATGAACATAACCCGTAACCGATAACCCGAATTTCAGGCTGTCATCGTCAATGGAATGTCCCCCTACCAAACTGACATTTGCCTGCGACAATAAATCGCATGCACCTTGCATGACGTCGACGATCACCGCATTATCCATGGCCGCTAAAGGAAAAGCCAAAATACCCATGGCAATTTTTGGCGTACCCCCCATTGCATACACGTCACTTATGGCATTAGCGGCGGCAATCGCACCAAATAACTTGGGCGTATCCACAATCGGCGTAAAAAAATCCAAAGTTTGCACCATTGCAAGCTCTTCATTGATTTTATAGATTGCAGCGTCATCAAACAATCCACCGTCAATCAACAAATTTTCATCTGCTGGCGGAAATCGCACTTGAGATAAGATTTCACGCAATTCGGAAGCTGCGACTTTAGCCGCACAGCCGCCCTTTTGCACTGTTTGAGTCAGATGGATCATAATATTTAAATCGTCGAATAAGCTCATTCATATTATCTCCGAAAAAGCTTAGCAAAATCCAATTCTAAAGACCCACCGCGCATAGGCAATCAATCACTTATACGCCCAAACCAGTATATCTCATTGATTTGTCAATTTTTCACTACTCAAATAGAGATACAAAACAAATTACCGGTGGAAATATTCGGTATCCTTACCCATTTTATGGGTCATCATAACCAGCACCATCAAGAATTAAGCCGATCAACTTTGGAACACTTTCTGGCGATATGATGGGTCCAATCCGCTGTCAGCAAACGTGCTGATATTTTAATTAACCGGTAATCATGCGATAGATCGCTGCAATTGAGATAGTCTTGTGCTGGGTTACTGTTGCTTTAGAATGAATCTCGCTATACTCATTGCATGAAGATTTTGCGCAAACAGAACTCATTGAACTCGCCAACGGAACATTTGTTGCATCGCTTATATGCCGTGCAACAACATTTTCTGCACATTTCACCTCAATCCATGCAGCAGGTTGCTGCGGAATTCAGCATGCCACTCAGCCAAGTTGCATCGGTTGTAGCATTCTATTCGTTTTTCTCAACGCAACCACGTGGCCAATTCGACATACTATTTAGTAACTGCACCAGTTGCGGATATTTGACAAATGGCCACAATTTACTGCTGATGCTTGCTCAACAACTACACGTCAAACCGGGAACAACCCGTGGCGACGGCCTAGTCAGTATCGATGAAACTTCCTGCATCGGCATGTGCGATCAGGGCGCGTCCATGCTGATCAATGGTAGACCTTTGACGCAATTGAATGCAGATCGAATCGGTGCAATAGCATTGAAAATTAACGCACATACACCGCTAGCCGAATGGCCGATAGAGTGGTTCGAAGTTCATGAAAAAATCTATCGGCGAAGCTTACTGCTGAGCAAACGGTTAATCTTTGCCAGCGCACTGAAAAAAGCGTTGAGCACCAGTGCAGAAGCAGTACTGGCTACCATCCTGCAATCCGGGTTATGCGGTCGCGGTGGCGCAGGTTTTAACACCGGCAAGAAATGGCAGTACTGCCGCGATGCGCCCGGACATGCGCATTATGTCGTTTGTAACGCCGATGAAGGCGAACCGGGTACATTTAAGGACCGGCTACTGTTACACCAGCATGCCGATACGCTATTCGAAGGTATGACGCTTTGCGCATTTGCAATCGGCGCTGAACAAGGCTTTGTTTATTTGCGTGGCGAGTATCGCTATCTGCTCGGCCACTTGTTGTCTGTGCTGGAACAACGCCGCTGCCAAGGATTATTGGGAAAGCATATTCTGGGTAATGCGCAGTTTCATTTTGATATCGAAATCGTCGTAGGTGCAGGCGCCTATATTTGCGGGGAAGAATCAGCCCTAATCGAGTCGCTTGAAGGCAAACCCGGCATCCCTCGAATCCGCCCTCCTTTTCCAGTTACATATGGTTATAAGGGACAACCTACAGTGGTCAACAACGTCGAAACCTTTATCGCTGCCGCGCATGTGGTGGCACATGATAGCGATTGGTTCAAAGCGGTTGGCACCGATCACTCGACAGGCAGCAAAATTCTAAGTATTAGCGGGGATTGCCGCTTTCCTGGAATTTACGAATATCCTTTCGGCACGCACATTCAGACTATTCTTGACGATTGCGGCGCACATAGTGTGCAAGCTATACAAATTGGCGGTCCAGCAGGAAAACTAATTGGTGCGGCAAATTTACATCGCACGATCAGCTTCGAAGATTTGCCAAGCGGCGGATCATTTCTAATTTTTGGGCAACAGCGAGATTTACTGGCCATACATCGCAACTTTGCCCGTTTCTTTGCACATGAAAGTTGTGGCTTCTGCACGCCTTGCCGCGTCGGCACGCAGTTGCTAAAAAACAGCCTGGATAAAATTGCCAGCGGGCATGGCACGGCGCGCGATGTTTCCGAGTTGAAGCGCCTCAGCGACTTGATTCAACATCATTCGCATTGCGGTTTGGGACATACCGCAGCCAATCATGTGTTGGACAGCTTGCAAGACTTCCCGCAAATGTTTGAATCTCATCTGAAGCAACACCTGACCGCGCAATTCGATCTGGATCAGGCGCTTGCATGCGCTCGCCAAATCAGGCAGCACCACGATACAACGCATCCCGGCTAGCTAGTAGCTATGTCAACGAACACGAATTTCATAGAAATCGACGGACAGAAAATTCCGTTTACACCGGGGCAAACCGTCATGGATGCAGCATTGGCTGCAAAAATCTATATCCCGCATTTATGTCACTATCCGGGATTGACACCAAGCGGCAATTGCCGCTTGTGCGTGGTTCAAATAGGCGCTAGAAGCGCCGCCGCCTGCATTACACCGGCAACCTCGGCTCAGCAAATACACAGTAATACAACAGCATTGAACGAAGTACGCAAATCGATTACGCAGATGCTTTTTGTCGAAGGTAATCATATTTGCCCAACTTGCGAAAAAACCGGCAATTGTAAATTGCAAGCCATGGGTTATTATCTGGGCATGTTGGATGATCATTTTCCGCAGTTTTACCAACATCGCGAGATCGATGCTTCTCATCCCGACATCGTGCTTGACCGCAGCCGCTGCATCTTATGCGATTTATGTGTGCGCGCCAGTCGTGAAATCGATAAAAAAAATGTGTTTAGCATTACAGGGCGCGGTACCGATGCGCATTTGATCGTTAATTCGGCAAGTGGAAAGTTAGCCGATAGCAAGCTGGAAAAAACTGACCTGGCAGCGGCTATCTGTCCGGTGGGAGCCATTTTAGTCAGGGAAGCAGGCTATCAAGCACCGATCGGCCAACGTATTTATGACCGATTGACTATACGCGAAACGGGTTTACAAGAAAGTATCGAGGATAGGGATGATGGCTAAAGCTAAAATCAAAATTGCCACGACGTCGTTAGCCGGATGCTTTGGTTGTCATATGTCCTTTCTCGACATGGATGAACGTTTAGCCGAATTACTGGAGCACGTCGAATTCAGCCGTTCGCCATTTACCGATATTAAACACTTCGAGCCATGTGACATCGGTTTAATTGAAGGAGGTGTTTGTAATACGGAGAATGTGCACGTACTACGTGAATTTCGTAGGCATTGCACGATTTTAATTGCTGTGGGCGCCTGCGCGATTAATGGCGGGGTACCTGCAATGCGCAACTATTTTGACTTGCGGGATTGCCTGGAGGAAGTTTATCTGCGCGGAACCGGCGTTACCAATCCACAAATTCCAAACGACATCGAATTGCCATTGCTACTGGACAAAGTTTACCCAGTCAGCGAAGTGGTTCCGATCGACTATTTTTTGCCCGGTTGCCCGCCTTCAGCGGAACAATTTTTGCACATACTGGAACCGATACTGGCCGGGAAAGAACCGGTACTTCCTCAATCCCAATTGCACTACGATTAAAACATGGAACCTGACCAACCCAAAGCTGCTACTCGCCGCATCGCAATTGACCCGGTTACTCGTGTTGAGGGGCACGGCAAAATCACCTTGCTGCTGGATGAAAACAATCATATTCAGGAAGCGCGGTTTCATATTGTTGAATTCCGCGGTTTTGAAAAATTCATACAAGGCCGTCCCTACTGGGAAGTGCCATTTCTTGTCCAGCGCTTATGCGGCATCTGTCCAGTCAGCCATCAACTGGCCGCAGCCAAAGCTGTCGATCAACTGGTGGGTGTACAGCAGCTTACCCCAACCGCCACGAAATTGCGGCGCTTATTACATTTTGGTCAAATCCTGCAATCGCATGCCCTGCATTTTTTTCATCTCTCTTCACCCGATTTTTTATTCGGTTTTGGCAGCGACCCGCTACAACGCAATATCGCCGGCGTCCTGCAGAAATATCCGGAAATTGCACTGAAAGGCGTTAAATTGCGTAAATACGGCCAGCAAGTCATTGCAGCGATTACCGGTAAACGCATTCACGGCACCGGTACCGTACCAGGAGGCATGAACAAATCACTCACGATTCAAGAGCGCGATGCGTTGCTGGCTGACATCGTCAATATCATCCAGTGGAGCCAGGAAGCTCTTGATCTGAACGAAGAAATTCATACCAAGCACCCAGAACATTACGATTTTGGAACGCTCCCCAGCAATTATCTGAGTCTGACCGGAAGCAGCGGTGAATTGGAGTTTTATCACGGTGGATTGCGGGCCTGCTTTGCAGATGGCTCGTTCATTTTCGATCAGTTTGATTATTGCGATTACCGACACATTCTGCAGGAAGAAGTAAGATCCTGGAGCTACTTAAAATTTCCTTATTTATCAACCCTCGGAAGTGAACGAGGGTGGTATCGCGTCGGCCCGCTTGCGCGCATCAATAATTGCGACACTGTATCGACGCCGTTAGCCGAAGCAGCGCGGCAGCGCTTCAAAGCATTCAATCAGGGCAAATTCGTGCATCACACCCTTGCTTACCATTGGGCCCGCATGATCGAGCTACTGCACTGCGCAGAATCGATTCACGACTTGCTACACGACGCAGCAATTACCGGTACGAAGTTAATGGCTGAGAAAGGTGAACTCCAGTCAGAAGGCATCGGCGTAATCGAAGCACCGCGCGGCACACTATTTCATCATTACCAGATCGACGATAACGGTCTGATCCACAGAGCGAATTTAATCGTTTCAACCACCAGTAACAATCAAGCGATGAATGAATCGGTGCGATCGGTGGCCAATCACTATCTCGATGGACGAACAATTACCGAAGGTTTGTTGAATCATTTAGAAGTTGCCGTCCGTGCTTATGACCCTTGCCTCTCTTGCGCAACGCATGCTATGGGAAAAATGCCCTTGCAGATTACTTTACTCGATAAGGCCGGCAATCTAATTGATCAATTGACTAAGGATACCGCCGGCGGAATCCAGCGAACGATGGAAATCAAAGGTTACTGAGTCAGTTCTCAGGATATGATCTGCAAGAAAAAAGCCACAAGGACTAGTGTTCTTGTGGCTTTTGTTATGAATTCAATCAGAATCGATTTGAATGCTTACAAAGCTTGACGGCGGCGCAGTGAAAATCCGATCAAACCTAATCCTGCTAGCAGCATCGCATATGTTTCAGGTTCTGGAACAGGACTTACATTTGAAAACATTTGATAGCCACCGCCATAATTACCTACGACCGAACCCGTTACTTGATAATAGTAATCGCCCGAAGTTAACGCATTGAAGATGCCACCTGTCGCAGTCGAATCAAATGCAAAAGATCCAATCGACGTATCATTGGTGAAATCGTTATCGCCATTGCTCTTGAACAACTCAACCTTACCACCGGCGATATTGAAAATATTCGCAAAATCATTCGTAACTGCCGTAGCCAGTGCATTCACGCTGCTACCCAGGCTAAACAAATATTCATGCTCAAAAGTATGACCGACTGCACTATGAAATACTGCAAATTCCGCCGGATCATGGTTAAACCAGTTCACGGGTGCTTGTGTCGGAGCAGCGTGCGCAACACCACTAGTCATGAGGATAGCTGCAGCTACAAGTTTCAATTTAAAGCTTTTTTTCATTTCAATATCTCCACTAAAAAAATAACATTCAATAAAAAACCACTTTGCCTATTCAATCTGCTACTGCTCACACAGGACTGCATTGTAAGTTCGTTACCTTATTGAATCTATGGGAAATTATTACTTTTTTCTTGGTACACGTGTACGACTTTGAATTGGTACAGGTGTAATGTTGGGAATAAATTTGCGCTTTGCAATCAGAATGATAACAAATAGAAAAAGCTGGCATGCTTTCGCATACCAGCTTGAACACCCCTATTTTTTATGATAAGAATTTAATCGACTACTCTTGTTCTCCCCGAAGCTTAGGGAATGCGATCGAATACCGGCATTCCCCCGCTACCTGACAGAAATTAAACAATTAAATCAGTCAGTGCATCAAACGCAGGCGCACCAGTTAAATTGATTTGGAAATCGGCACCATTGCCATTACCACCCCCTACGTTCGCTTGCAAAACACCCGTTCCACTGACATAGCGTACTTGACCTGGCGCACTGAAAGCAGCGCCGCCGATAAACTGAAAGTCTTGATTACCCGCAACACCGGCGTTGGCATCGATGGCATTCAAATTAATCTTATCGGTTCCGGAAACAAAGTCGGCGATGCTGTCTCTACCCGCTACGCCAGGAGTCGATTGGGTAACAAGTGAGTAGCTAAAGGTATCCGCTCCGGCACCGCCCGTTAAAACATCGGCGCCTAATAGGCCGACTAACGTATCGTCGCCATCCCCTCCGGAAAGTGCATTATTTCCGTTGTTACCGGTAATCGCGTTGTTGTCGGTATTGCCGGTGCCATTAATTGCAGTGGTACCGGTTAATTCGAGATTTTCCAAATTTGAACCATTGGCCAACGTATAGGTTAGTGAGCTACGCACCGTATCGGTACCGCCGCCCGGCAATTCAGTCAACGAATCGGAAAGACTATCAATGATGTAAATATCATCGCCATCTCCACCGGTCATGTTGTCAATACCTGCACCGCCAGCCAGCGTATCGTTACCGCCATTGCCGACCAGCGTATCAGCCCCGCCCGCGCCAGTCAGCACATTGTTATTGTCATTGCCGGTTAAGATGTTGGCAACGGCATTACCTGTCGCGTTAATGGCATTTGCACCGGTTAGGGTAATGTTTTCGATATTGTTAAGAGCCGCGACACCGATGGTGAATGTCACCGAACTTTCAACCGTATCATTACCTGCCGCTACGCCAGCCAGCTCGGTAATGGTATCGGTAGTGGTGTCGACTACATACGTATCATTACCCGTACCGCCGATCAATTGATCCACGCCACCTTGACCATCGAGCCTGTCATTGCCGGCCAAACCATACAACGTATCGTTATTGGCAGTGCCGACCAAATTGTCATCGCCACTGGTTCCTATAACCGCTGTTCTATCGGCAAATTGCAATCGCTCGATATTGCGAACCGTATCCGTGCCTTCGTCGGTCAGGCCACCGCCGCCACCAACCGGCAGGTTGTGGGTGATAAACAACGTACCGTTCGAGCTGAATGTCAGGATGTAATTCGCGAACACGTCCTGGTAAACCGCAGTATCGGTGCCGGAATTGGTAGTTAGAATTTCACGCACGATTTCAGGATTTTTGTACGTGCCATTTTGCATCCCCGAACGCAATGTAGCGGTCATGTTATCGAATGAAATCGGATTATTGCTGGTATTGAGCGCAACAATTCTTGTATTGAGCCAGGCATCACCGTCGATGATGTCATCGCCACCGCGGCCTTCGATGATGTCGCTGCCGCCACCGCCCAGCAAGATATTGCCTGAATCGAACACCGTTGCACCGCCCAACAAACCGCTCAAGCCATTGATTTGCGCAATCCTGTCGGCAGCGCTATGTCCAATTATCTGATTTGCGCTATTGCGAATTGCATTCACGTTATCCAGCGCATTGTTTTGCCCCGAGAGCGGATCGACCAATGTCAATTCAGTAAATGTTGCGTCGTCGCCGCGAATGGTATCGTTTAAATTCCAGCCCGATGCCCCCTCGACGAATTTGAAGCGGTCAACCGTTAAATCCGCACCCGGAAGATCGGCCTCCACGATCAATCGATCCAGATCGATATCGGCCGCTGTATTTTGACCATCGCTAACGGTCCAATCGAAACCGACATCGCCATCGCTACGATCGACTCCACCCATGCCATTCATGATGTCATCGCCGCCCTCACCGGTGAAATCGTCACCACCGCCACCGCCGACAAATACATCGTTACCGCGGATTAAACTGCCATTGAACGGATCGTTATTGTCACCCACAGCACCGCCTGCCGTGCCGTATTGGATCCAATCGTGACCGTCGTTACCGATCAT
>CAADGS010000009.1 GCA_900696615.1 uncultured beta proteobacterium | reverse complement strand
TGGATAACCAGGTATGTACATAGTCGCTTCCTTGTACCGCATGTACAATATCCGTCTTTCCATCTCCGTTTATATCTCCAGGCAACCACAATCCATTCGGAATGCTATAACCCGACCACGGACTGAAGGTTTCCACATTGAAATTTTGGAACTTTCCAGCTGGCTGATCACATAATTTTAGAAAGTCCTGCATTTCGACGGTAGAAGCAAGACTACCCGGAGAACTGGGAGGCATTGTCGTATTGATTGCCTGCTTCAGAATAATGTCACAATACCCGCGTGTATCTATGGATAGTTGAGGAAACGCTCCGGCAACTCCATTACTACTATGGCAACCCGCGCAGCCACTGGGAACCCGATCAGCTGAGGATATAGAAGGCTTATTACGACTCCAAGATTGTGGCACAATGGGTTCGTAATACGCCCTTGAAAATGTCGGCAAAATAGAACTTAATTCACCCATAAATTTATTGCCCAAATTGGCATTAGGGTGAATTATGAAAGGATTCTTACCTTGATGACAGTCAGTGCATACACCGCCAGTGCCCCCTTCTAATTCTTTACCTCCAGCTTGATATAAGCCAGCTGAATTCACAGTTAAATCAGGAATTCCAATGGGAATGATAGTGCCCGCCTGAAACGAAAAACCTACCCCATTCATTTGGTTATCCCAGAAGCAAGCTTTAGAAGATGACTCACCTAAACAGATTACCCCATCGAGTGCCACCGTGGTTTTACTATCATCTGAATATCTAGGTAAAGCAACGCACATACCAGCAGGCGAAGAACTTTGATATGTTCTAAATTCTGCCGGAGTTCCTACAATAAACTGGATATCTTTTGGAATAAAGCCCTGGCTTTTCCATCCATTCAACCCTTCTGGATCCATCACTCCAATAGGGGGAGGAATTGGAACACCTGCTGCTTTACATTCATCAATATATCCCTGACCTCGATTTGACGTATATCCAAGTAATTGCATATTACTTTCAGAAAATATTTTCAGTTTATTTTCTATCGAAGAATCAAGTTTAAATTTTTCTTTCACGAAATTGCCTGAATTCTCCGTATTGTCAGGAATTTTCCATAGTAAGGCATTTTTCAACGCCCTCATTTTCCCGATCATTCTGAAGTCTGATGATAATAGCCTAGAATTCATTAACATCCACTCTAAGGAATACTGTTGCACAGTTAAGCTAGTTTGGTCCATCGATTTATTTTCTGAATTGAACTTACTTTCTAATATAGAAAAATCTAATTGTTTTTCTGAGCTTAAATCTGACAAAAACTTTGCCTTGTACCATTCCTGGGCTTTTGCTACAAATTCGAGTGTCAATGGAATTTGCTTGCCAGAATGATCAAAAAAAGCACCATGGCCTATTTTTGCTATCGGTTCTTCAGCAGCTTGAAGATGCAAATTTAGAAAAAAGAACATACATAAAACATGTATTGTTTTTTTTAAACTACACTGCAAATTATTATGATTGAGCCATCCCATCTCATTCTCCTTTGTCTTTTAAACTACGATGAAAAAGATTTAGGAATAATTTATAAAATCACTTATTCCAAATTTCATTTTATGTAGTGAGGTATTACAGAATCAGTGATTTTTGTCACACAACTTAAAAAGAAAAATAAATGAGTAATAACTCAATGAAGAAGTGAGCATATTGAGACGACCATTGCACACTACTTAACCAGTTATAAAAAAGTACTCGAAACTCACGCAGGTTTATTAGCTGATTGCTGGAAACGTACTCATGGCAATAGATGCAAGGGGAAGGACAGACAAATCACGCAGTCGTGTGCTGGTACATAAGATCGTTTTAAGTTTGTTCTAACAGCGCAGCGCTAGTGCGGATATTTTCTAGACTTCTGTTACAGTACTCGAAATGCAATCACTGCCACCAGCGTCGGTGGCAGTGCTGCAATCAGTAATCCGAGTGGATGGATTGTTTGGTCATCAAACTTCTCGCGCAGTATGGCGAAACCCGCTGGATTGGGCGCATTGGCGATCACTGTCAAACCACCCCCTGTAACCGCGCCGGCAACCAATGCTATCTGGAATTCCTGAGTTAATCCTTCGACCAATGATCCAAGATAAGTCAGCGCCGCATTGTCGGTTATTGCTGTCAATGCTGCCGCACCAAAAAATACGGCAGTGTCGTCCATATCCATCAACAGCGGCTGCAACCACCATTGCTGCTGCCCACCCAGTACCACTAAGCCACCAAGAAAAAAAGACACCAATAATGCCTCACGCAAAATCAGCGGATTCTGATAGCGTTCATAGGCCGTCACAAAACCCAGAAAAAGCAGGAACACACCCATGAAAAGTACGGAATAATGCGCAAATAACACAACCAGGAAAAGAAACATAATATGAATCAATACCACCAGTACCGGCGTTGGTGTTCCAGTGATCGCAACCTCCAGTTTTAGATGCTTTAATTCGTTTTTAAACAGCAACATCGCCGAACCGGCGTTAAACACTACAGCCAAAGCCGCTTTCCAGCCAAAATTCGAAATCATAAACATAAAATCCCAATCCCATTTGGCTGCCACCATCAGAACCGGCGGTGCCGCAAAGGGGGTTAGCGTGCCACCTATGGAAATGTTCACAAACAAAACGCCAACTGTTACATATTTGAATTTTGTAGAAATCGCCTTGCTGAACAACATATCGCGTAGCATCAAAGCTGCCAGGGTCATCGCAGCAGGTTCGGTAATAAAGGATCCCAGCAACGGCACCAAGGCCAATATTAAAAAATACATCGCCATACCCTGAGTCAAAGGCAAATAGCGCGCCGTCCATTTAACGGTAGCCGCCGTAACATCCAAAATGGGTCGCGTACCGGCAATAACCATGATCACAAATACAAACATCGGTTCGGTGAAATCCCGCGAATTGAGATAGTCGACTACTTCCTGTTTGCCACTTGCGGCAAACATAAAAACGATCAAAACTGATGCCCAAAATCCAAATACCACTTCCACTTCACCCAGCAAATGCCATACCCCTGCATGACGCGGATGAGTATGCGCCAAATGCTCAAAAAATTTAGTCGAAAAAGTATGTATAACGGCGAGGGCAAACAGCAAAGTGCCGATCAATTGAACAGTAGTAGGATTAGCCATAATTTTTAAGATAAATTAATTATTCGTTGATGATAGCATTTTCCATCTCGGCGGCCATCAATCGCTTATCAAGTCATTCAGAAATGAACGAATACGCGCGGCGTTGGTTCCCAAATCACCTTTTCCAACCCGGGAAACCGATCGCATATCTACTCGAGTCCGGTTTGCTTCCCTGTTAACGCGAATTACCACATCATCTTTAAAGCCCATAATCGGTGTAGTATCCGTCGCCTCAATTCTGCCATTTGCGGCAGAAATAACAACAACTTCCCATCCCCGCTTTTTAACCAGCTCCACAATTTGCTCGAACACCACGTCAAATGGACGGTCAATCAATAATGACTCAATATCCGGGTAGCTTTGTTTTTGTATAGCGGTCAAAGTGACGGACTGACTGCGATCTAAAGGATTATCCGTAGCTGATCGTAGCGCCTTGATTGCAATAAATTCCGGAGGATGTTCCAGATCCGTTGCAATGTCATGAATCATTGGCGTTCCAATACTCGATAAAATCGTTATCAACACCGGCATGATGACCAAAAAACCTAATGTTGTACCTGCCGCAGTTGGTGCTGTCTGCGCTTTTTTATCTTTTCTAGCGCGGAACATCTCAATCAATCCAAAACCCATTGCGGCCAGGGCGATTAACGAACCAGCCGCAAGCCCCATCAATGCAAGTTGAAATGTAAAGAAACCGGCCCGATGGCTCGATACCGCCAGAATCATCATGAAAGCGGCTGCTAACGCCAGCTTGAAGCTCAAATTGTTAAAATCATGCAAATTGTTAAATTTCATATCGCTAATGTCATTCTTAGTAAAACAAATGCTCGAATATGCATCATTATTAATCATTTCCACGTTAGGATAAAATTATTTGTTTTCTCAAAGCTTCTGTTTTCCCTTTACCTCAGTAGAGAAACCAAATAACATAGGGACTCTTGCGTAGGATAATTCTCACATGACAGACCCCATCAATACGCACCATTCACCCTACCTCGAATAATCGTATATTATTTAACCTGCCACCTCGATAACTTATTTCATTGCATGAAAAGTTTTTGTTTTTCAATACTTGGTATTGCTATCCTAATATTCCTGTGGATCATGCCAATAAATGCCAAGACTATTGATACCTCGCAAGAATACAAAGAAACCATCGGTCAACATTTCCTTGTCTATCGAAATGAAGATTTTCAGTTAGATCCTCATACCGCACTGGAGGCTTTTAGGAATGGGCAATTCTCTCCAGTCAATCATTCCATCATTAATTTTGGTATCAATTCAAAACCCATATGGCTCGCCTTGCAAGTTAAAAACCTTGCACTCAACGCTATTCATCGTAACCTCGTGTTTGAGATTGCCTGGTTGGATAACATCGAAATTTTTTATTTTCAGCAAAGCCAACTGATCAGCAGTTATCAAATGGGTGATACGCTACCTTATTCAGCGCGCGCCATCAATCATCGCTTCTTCGTCACGGATCACAGCTACGAAACGGGTGAAACCACCGTTCTAATTCGTGTGCAATCAATCGATGCTTTACTATTACCCATTTATTTCCTGAGTAATGAAAAACTCGCTGATAGAAGTACTACTCAGAACTATAGTTATGGTTTTGTCTATGGTTTTTTACTAGCGCTTATTATTTACAATCTCATGCTATACATCGGATTACGTAACAGTGCTTATTTGTTCTATTCCATTTATTTGTCAAGTTTTCTAGTTCTGAACATTGCTTATACCGGTCACGGCTATCAATGGCTATGGCCTGATTTACCGACATGGCAACAATGGTCAAACCCTGTCCTGATCGTCGTTTGTTGCATCAGCGGATTAATCTTTGCAGTGCAATTTCTCAATATCAAAGCAACTTCAATTCATGTTTATCGTATGGTAATTGGGTTTTGCTTTAGTTTCAGTACATTAATGATTCTGATGATACTCTCTAGCAGCTATGCGACAACCTTATTAACTTCTCTTTCTTTCATTCTGATTTCTTCGGTGTTGATGATCATATTGGGTGTCATTTCACTACGACTCGATAATAAGTTTGCAAAATATTTCTTATTTGCTTCAACTTGTACGATATGCGGAGGAATTATTACAGCAAATGCTGTCTGGGGATTTATTCCTTTTAATTTATTCACTTACCGAGCAGTAGAAATAGGCATGATGAGTGATGCCATAATACTTGCATTGGCTCTCACCGAACGCTTCAACATTAACCAGACCGAGAAACTGGTGGCAGAAAAAATGGCTGGCATTGATTCATTAACCAATCTGAACAACCGCCGGTCATTTTACAAATTTGTAAAACCAATTTGGGCATTGAGTTTACGAAACAACAGCCATACTTCAGTGATTATGCTCGATATCGATGATTTCAAGTTATTAAACGATAATTATGGCCATGCTTTTGGCGATCAAGTATTAATTCGTCTCGCTGATACTTTGCACAAAGAAGCACGAAGTGGCGATATTTTAGTGCGGTGGGGTGGTGAAGAATTTCTGATTTTCTTACCCGAAACCAAACTGGCGGACGCGGTAACTTTGGCCGATCGGTTGCGTAACAAAATTTCTGCTGTCCAACTGTACACACCAACAAGCGAACAAATTTCACTTACTGCCAGTTTTGGCGTAGCACATATGAAAGATACTGAAACGTCTCTTGATGAATTAATCTGCCTAGCGGATCAACAACTTTATTATGCAAAAAAACGAGGGCGAAATTGTGTATGTGCAAATGAATCAGGTGAATAAATAAAACAATACACAAACCTTGTACAGGAATACCTATCAAAATTCACCGATTATTCATTCAACAACACATATTCAAATTTTTCGCGTCATCCAAACTTTTCACTAGTATTTTCAGAAACTTCGTTATTCGCTTCCAGTTCATCAATAAGTTTCACAATCCGACTATCAGCAATCATTCCATCTGCCAGAACGCTCTCATCGTCAATTTCGATATCAATCGATTTAATATGACTCGAATTATCAACTGCAGGCTTTCTCATTACCATGTCAACCTCCATGCGACAGTGGCTAAAGATACCATTAGTAGAGCATATTACTAGGGCGTATGAATTGATGATTAGAAAAAACTTATCCTATCAATTCGTTAATTTAGAAAATTTCTGAAGCAACTAATAGTTCATAAACCATGATGAACTTAAGATTAAGAACTCGCAATAGCTCATTTCAAGTTAACCATTGCGTTTTCACTTTATGACGATTAAGCGCCAACCATTGCAATGCAATTATTGCACTGGCTGAATTGATCTCACCCGACTGCAGCATTACTAACGCGGTATTTAGGCTGACGACATGAACTTTAATATCCTCACCTTCTTCGCTGGCTCCGTATATGCCACCCGCCCCCAACGAGTCAACCTTGCCACAAAATAAAGTAATTCGTTCTGTAGTTCCGCCAGGACTCACTAGAAATTCATACAATGGAATTAGGTCAGTAACGGCACAACCGGTTTCCTCCACACTTTCACGCTTTACAACTTTTTCAGCTGTTTCGCCTGAATCGATCATACCGGCCACAATTTCTAACAACCACGGACCACCCGATGCAGTTAATGCTCCAATACGGAATTGCTCAATCAGAATAACTTTGTCACGAACAGGATCGTATGGCAAAACGGCAGCAGCATGACCACGTTCAAATAACTCCCGCACCAACGGCTGACTCCAACCGCCATTGAATAATCGATGACGCAAACGATAGCATTCCAGGCGAAAAAAACCCTTATAACAAACTTTCTTTGCCAGAATCTCTATATTAGTATCAGCCATCTCTCGCAATCCTTAATACAAAATGACTTTATACTAATAACTAGCACGTCTACAACACCGAACAAGCAGCTAAAAATTTATAGCTCAATGAAATCCCAGAGAATCAAGATCTGCATCATCTTCATAATTCTCATAATCATCTTTAGTTGCTTCAAATTCATCTATTATCTTCGCAAACCGGCTTACAGGAATCTTACTATCCATTAATTCATCTTCGAAGTTGTCACCTTCAGTAGAGTAAACATCATCATCAAAGGAAAGCTCTTTAATCATTGCAGTAACCTCCACGCATTATTTATTAAGAAAGTCTATTGATATCACGTCACGATAATTGAAGAATTAATAATTAGACACAGTTTTTCCCAATAATTCCAAAACTAAAGCTGAAGATCCACACCGAGAAGTCACTGATTGCATTAAATACTTATCGTACTCTGCAAAAATTAAAAATTATGAACTGCGTCAACTAAGAAGATTATAAATACCCCAGTCAAGAAAGGTTTCGGTCCAATATTTCCTGGAATCTATCTACTGCAAGGAGTCACGTACATATATATTTATTCAATACGCTATTTATTTAAAATAAAATAATTGATATTTAATGAGAATTTTTTAAATAGAAATGCAATATATTACAAAACCATAGGAACTGTACTGCAGCGCATTTATTTTAGATATACTGATCGCATTAACAAAACAATGACTCATACATCATGGATGAAGAAACCAAGTCACTATTACGTAATATTGCACACCACCTCAAATGGGTGATTATCTTGCTGCTGGGAATATTGGCACTATTAATTGCAAAAATAGCTGGCGGCGTTTAATTCCTGCCGATTGTTTAAGTTATAGTGTCTCACAAGTACAACACTGTTACTGCCACCCCGTAACTTCATAGCCTTTTTCCTGTAAGCAACGTATTACAAAATTAGCGTACGCCTGATTAGGCTGTGAGGGCCTGGAGACAAAGAGAATTCCCCTGAGTAATCCTGCAACGGCACCGCTGGCCGCACCTATTAGAGAGCCCTGACCGGCTGCACCGTAAATTGCACCGCCGACAGCGCCACTTGCAGCGCCCACACCTGCGCCCATAGCCGTACTGGTTGCCACATCCCCAGTTCTGCCACCGCCTTTACTTGCGCCCGATGATTCAGCTAATTGCATACAAGCTTGAATATCTTGTTCGGCAACTTCTTTGCCTACTGACTGAAAATGTTGATTGGGATATAAAACAGGCCGAGTGCTCGCACAAGCAAAAAGTCCGAGAACCGCTAATCCAATCATCACTATCTTTGTAAGTTTCATGGTTATTCCATCATTCCCATATTAATTTTGATAGAAATCGCGGTATCGGAATTTTGCCATTGTTTTGTTTAGGGAGCTCATGAACAGTAATCA
Organism: uncultured beta proteobacterium; assembly: GCA_900696615.1. Lineage (GTDB taxonomy): Bacteria > Pseudomonadota > Gammaproteobacteria > Burkholderiales > Nitrosomonadaceae > Nitrosomonas. The sequence goes on along the minus strand of CAADGS010000009.1, from coordinate 35,030 downwards.
ATTCAAATTAGAAATCACACAACTGATTTATATATGATTCCTGACTTCAATCAACATGAAGATTAAGCCTGTTCAGAAGCCCCCACTTAAGACTTGATCCAAATTCGTTAGACCGATTGTGGATTTATTCTTTACCTTTAGCCGTTAAAGATCCCAAGAATGCTTTGACATCATCTACAAATCCTGGGCCCACCTCACGCCCCAATTGATGTTCCGCCATTTCACGAATAGCTTCATCAAGGGTCGCAACAGAACCATCGTGGAAATAAGGTGCTGTTTTGGTAATATTTCTAAGACTAGGTACTTTAAATACTTTCTTGTCAGTTTCCAATCCAGTTACAGCAAAGCGGCCCATATCCTTGGTTTCATACGGTTCAACCAAGCCGATTTTTTTATACGAATTACCGCCAATGGCTACACCATTGTGACAGTTGGCACATCCCATATGAACGAATTTTTGCAGCCCCCTTTTTTCAGCATCGTTCAGCGCTTTCTCATCGCCTTTGAGATAATCATCGAATCGTGAAGGCGTTAACAAAGTACGCTCAAACGCACCAATGGCTACGCCAACATTCTTGTACTGAATGGGATCCTTCTCGCCTTTAAATGCTTCAGCAAACAAAGCCTTATATTCATCGATTTTTTTCAATTTATCGACGACCGCAGCTTCATTGGGCATACCCATCTCAATCGGATTTAGAATCGGTCCCAGTGCTTGCTCTTCAACATCTTTTGCACGTCCATCCCAGAATTGAGCAATATGCAGTGCTGCATTAAATGTGGTTGGAGAATTTCTACCGCCACGTTTACCCTCATGGCCAGGCGATGTCGCTTGACTGTCCACGCCGAAGTTATCTAATCGATGACAAGAATTACATGAAATCTGATCATTCACCGACAACCTGGGATCTGAATACAGTTTTTTACCCAATTTAATCAATGCAGCATTTTTATTTTCATCGATAATTGATGCCGGCAAGGGTTCAAAAAAATGTTTCAATGTAGCCTTATCTAATTTGTGCCCCCCTCCATGCATTCCTCCATGCATTCCTCCATGCATTCCTTTGCCATGGTGATCATCATGCATGTCACCATGTTGGTCACCGCCACTTTGAGATTTATCCTGATGATCATGCCCACTTTGAGCGAAAGCATAGGTACTGAACATCAATGCAAACACTAACAATATCTTCATACAACCTCCATTTTTAACTGTCATATACATAATATTACTGCTCAGTCGATAGAATACTTATTTCTGAGAAAATATCAAAGAGAAAGTGGATTTTAAAATTTCTTTTCCACGAAATTTAAGATTTACATTCAATGCCACCAGCAAATTAAGCGCTCATTCATACCTGGTGCTGAATAAAAGCCTCAAACCTGTCTGCCGGCAATGGTTTGCTAAAAAAATAGCCTTGACCATAATCACAACCCATTGCCTTCAAAAGCTGTTTTTGAGAATTCGTTTCAACACCCTCGGCTATAACTTTCATGCCCAGCCGATGGGCCATAGTAATAATCGCCTCGCACAATATCCGGTCATTGGATTCATTATCCAGGTTAGCAATAAACGATTGATCGATCTTGAGATAATCGATATCAAATTTTTTCAAATAGGATAGCGACGAGTAGCCCGTACCAAAATCATCGATCGCCACCTGCACACCCGCATCGCGATAATTTAATAATTGCTTCACAACCAACTCATGCGCATCAAGCAATAAATTCTCAGTAATCTCGACGACGATGCTTTGCCCATTGATACCTAGTCGATTTAAATAATTTACCCAATCACTCATTTTGCTGATGAATTGCTTAGGCGATTTATTGATACTGATTTGGAAGCCGATATTGAAAGTCTCTTGCCACACAATAGCCTGATTAACGGCCTGCTTGAAAACCCAATCGCCAATATCCGTGATCAAGTTGGTTTCTTCTGCAATACTAATAAACTCATCCGGACCAATCGTTCCTCGCTCGGGATGTTGCCAACGAATCAATGCCTCAGCTTTATAAACATTCCCGCTTACCAGCTCCACAATCGGTTGATACAGCAAAAAAAGCTGATGATCTCTCAAAGCTGACCGCAATTCATACGCAGTCTTAGAGCGGATCTTGGTCGCTACTCGCATATTCGATGTAAAGCAACTCCAACAATTACGCCCGTTATTTTTAGCGGCATACATTGCCTGATCGGCATTCTTCATCAATAAATCCGCACTATTTGCATCATCAGGAAAATAGGTAACCCCTATACTTGCAGAAACATAAGCTAGCTTGGTACCTAAATTAAAAGGCTTGACCAGTTCCAGCAAAATCGTTTGGATAATGATTTCGGCAGATTGCTGGTCATTGATTCCGCTCAGAATGATGGTGAATTCATCACCGCCTAATCGGGCTACCGTGTCCGTTTCCCGCACACAGCTGTTAAGCCGCTTAGCCGCTTCCACCAGCAAGGCATCGCCCACGCTGTGCCCAAATGAATCATTTACTTCTTTGAAACGATCAAGATCTATAAACAAAACTGCCAATTTCGTTTCTAGACGTGCGGCGTTTTTGATACTTTGATTCAACCGATCGTAAAACATATTGCGATTGGGTAAGCCGGTCAAAGAATCGTAATTAGCCTGACGCCATATGATCTCATCGGATCTTTTCTTATCGGTGATATCGGAAAAGTTAATCAAATAGTAATTAATCGAATCATCGTGACTTCGCACTGGCGTGATATTAAACCATGCGGGATATTCTCGTTTGTGCTTGTCTCTGTTCCAAATTTCACCCTGCCAATGATTGAATTGCTTAACACTCGCCCAAATTTTCTGGAAAAACTTGGAGCTATGTCTCTTTGACAGCATAATTGACACGGACTTACCCAGCACATCCTTTTCCGCATAACCCGTTAATTTATTTAATGCTTTATTGATTGCAATGATCACCTTGTTTGCATCGGTAATCAGAATAGCTTCGGCGCTATTTTCAAAAACCTTGCTAGACAGATTCAACTGTTCATTTACTTTTTGCTGTTCAAGTGCAATTCCGATAATGAATGATCCAATCTCCAGTAACTTACGATGATAGGTATTGGGTAAGCGACGCACAAAACTGGACAGCGCAAACGATCCGATGCACTCACCGCCTTTGCTGCGCACCGGCATCGACCAGCAAGATAAGATATTAAAATCAATCGCCAATTGCCGGATACTTTGCCAGCGCGGATCATCAAGCGTGCTTTCGATAAAAACCGCCTCTTGGCGAAATACCGCGTTGCCGCAAGATCCGCTATCCGGCCCTGGACGCAACCCGTTAAGCTGAACAATGCATGCTTCGGGAACACTCGGCGCTGCAAACACATTCATGCATTGCTTTTCTTTATCCAACAACATAACCGTTGCAACGGCATCTTCTAAAAGCTGCTCGATTAATAAGCAAACTTTTTCGCAGATCTCTCTATAGTCATTTCCCAATACCACTAATTCCAAAACTTCCTGTTGAAACTGGAGGATCCTGCCCTGCTCCTCATTAGTCAGTTCAAAATAACTGGCCGGGGCAGCAAATTGATGAATCGTATCCTCATCGGAACGGACATCCTTCTCATCATTGACGGACATAGGGGATGATATTTAGCGCTCGAGGAAGTAGAGCGAGACACTCAATGCTTTAAAATCAATAAAGTAAAATGACCCAGTAAAAACTCGACGGCGACTCAACCCCATGCTCAGACTCCCCCTGTTTATCCGCTGCACCCATATCCTGCGCATTCACAAAGATGGATCAGGCTCCAGCAGTTTTTTCTTTATTATTCTAAGACGTGATACTGATTTTTGTGTTTATGCAATCTTACGCGATAATAACGTTTTTTGTGAAAAACGGCATTACTTAGTTATGCATCTCTCAATCGTCATTCCTGCTTTCAATGAAGAACGTCTGATTCTACATTGCCTCGATTCCATCTCAGAATCTCTAGCCGTCTGCCAGAAACCCGGTTTTACGCATGAAATCATAGTGGTTGACAACAATTCAACAGACCGGACTGCGGAACTGGCCAAGCTAGCAGGCGTAAAAGTTGTATTCGAGCCCATCAATCAAATCGGCCGCGCCCGCAATACCGGCGCTACAGCCGCCACAGGTGACTGGCTGCTGTTTGTCGATGCCGATAGCCTTCTCAATCCCGGCATGATCGCCGATATTTTACAAATGATTGAAAGTGATCAATACGTTGGTTGCGGCAGTGTTATGCACATGCCCGGCTTACCGTGGTGGGGAAATCTCGCCATGCGATTGTGGACTGTGTTATCCGTTACATTTCGCTGGGCTTCCGGTGCGCTGGTAGTATGCCGCAGCGATGCATTTCGTGACGTCGGAGGCTTCAATCAAGAATTGTTTGCCGCCGATGAAATCGACTTGAGCCAGTTACTCAAGCAATGGGGACGCAAACGTGACTTGAAGTTCACGATTCTCACCCGCCATCCGCTCGTTACTTCTCCACGCAAAGTGCAGCTGTATACGGGTCGTGAGATTGCAAGCCAATTGTTCCACGTTATGTTCAGTCCCAAAAAAACTTTGCAGAATAAGAAAAAACTCCCGATTTGGTACGATGGCAGACGTTAATTGGTAAAGGCTCAAATTCGCAATGCATTACTGCAAACGCTCAATTGCCAAAAAACCTTTTCAGCACTTTAATCATCGATTCATGATCCTTTACACCGGCACTTTCTCTAATACTATGCATCGCCCACATCGGGCAACCGACGTCAACGCTGCGTATACCAAGCTTGGCAGAAGCAATCGGGCCGATGGTACTGCCGCAGGGTAAGTCACTGCGATGTGAATAGCGCTGAAAAGGAACATCTGCTTCTTTGCACCAGCGGATAAAATGTGCGATGGAAACACTTTCGGAGCTGTAGCGCCGGTTCGCATTGGATTTGATCACCGGGCCTTGATTGACGAAAACTTTATGATCGGCATCGTACGCCGAAGGGAAATTGGGATGATAGGCATGGGCCATATCGGCACTGATTAAGAAACTATGCGCTAGTGCGCGTGCGGCATCTTCGCGCTGTGATGATGTTACCAGGCTGATTCGCTGCAATACATCCGTTAGGAAGCTTCCGGCAGCGCCGATATGACTCTCACTACCGATTTCTTCATGATCAAAAAACGCGCATACTAGCGTACTGTGGGCATTATTCAATACGGTATCATCTAGCAAAGCTTGCAATGCTGCATGACAGGAAGCCAAATTATCAATCTGGCTATTGGCGTAAAACTCTTGATTTGCTCCCCAGAATGCACCTTTCTGCGTATCGTAAACCGCCAGATCCCAGGATAAAATCTGCTCCACCCCAATACCGCTTTCTTGTTCCAAAAGCTTCAAAAAATAGGATTGCGGCAATTGCTCACCGGCCAATTGACCTAGAAGCAACGGCAATTCATTTTGCTTATGCAACTTCAAACCATCTTCATTGACACCCCGGTTCATGTGTATGGCCAGATTTGGCAAACGTAATAATGGCCGGTCAATACGTATCCGCCGGTATGACAGGCATCCTTGATCGTCAACAAAACTGATCCGTCCCGCCAAACTCAGATCGCGATCGGTAAAAGTGGCCAGTATCGGTCCGCCGTAAATTTCCACACCGAGTCGAACCATATGATTACCTGCAATGGCTGCATTCGGCCTGATCCGAAATCCGGGCGAATCGGTATGCGCACCGACGATTTTGAAGCCCGCTTCAGCGGGTGCTTTATTTCCCAGTACAAACAATACGATTGAAGAATCATCACGAACGACATAATATCTCCCTCCCGCTTGGAACTGCCAGGGAGCCGCTTCGTCGAGCCTGACAAACTGATATGCTCGAATCGCTGTTTCAATTGTAGTAACTGCATGCCAAGGGCTTGGGCTGTTATCGATAAAATCCAACAGATTCTGGGCGTGCCGGCTTTCGGTCATTATTTTTATAAATTCATTAAATTACATTGATAATAGAGACTTTGGTTACAACAGTGCAATATACGTAAGGTACAATATTGAGTCAATTTCAAAGCGGTATGATTTAATTTTGGCTTATTTTTCCAATTCTTATTACGCGCTTTGTACTTCCTCCAATACGCATTGAAATTTCGCCGACTGTTACAACCCGTTGCATCATTCAACAATGAATTTTATACATCCCGGCATGGACGATACATTATCAATATGGCTTGAATTTAGCATGTGCGCTGCATTAATCGGTTGGGCAGGCACCCGATTATGCCGTTATGCCGATATCATCGCAGACAAAACCGGTTTATCGGGCAGTTGGATAGGACTCATTTTACTTGCCACCGTCACGTCATTGCCGGAACTGGTAACCGGCATTAGTGCTATTACATTGGCTGATGAAACCAATATCGCCGTTGGCAGCATATTAGGCAGTTGTGTATTCAATTTAGCCATCCTGATCGTTCTCGATTTTTTGGTACGCGAAGAATCGCTATACCGGCGCGCCAGCCCCAGTCATATCTTGTCCCTAGGATTCAGTGTCATACTGATTGGCTTTGTAGGATTGAATGTGCTGCTGGCAGGAAAGGCCCGCTTCGATATCGCGCATATTGGCACTTATACGCCTGCAATCATAATTTTCTACATCATTGCCATGCGTATCTTATATTTGCACGAACGTACCCAACTCAAAGCATTTGTTGAAAATGCAGCGGACCGCTACCCTCAAATAACCTTGCAGCAAGTTTATATACGTTACGTTCTGTCAGCATTAATAGTCATTGCTGCCGGCATATATCTGCCTTTCGCAGGAACGCGGTTGGCTGAAGCAATGGGCTGGCACAATACCTTTGTCGGTACGTTATTTATTGCTGCCATCACGTCGCTTCCCGAGTTCACCGTAACTATCGCCGCATTTCGCATGGGTGCGCTTGACATGGCAATAGCCAATCTGCTGGGTAGCAATTTATTCAACATTGTCATTCTGGCTCTGGAAGATATAGTCTTTCTGACTGGTCCGTTATTACAGTACATTTCGCCACTGCATGCCTACTCGGCTATGTCCGCCGTGGTCATGAGTGGAATAGTTATCGTTGGTCTGGTATACCGTCCCAACACACGGTTATTTTCCAGTATAGGCTGGATCAGTTTGAGTCTGCTCACCCTTTACTTGCTCAACACCTACGTTTTTTATTTGCATGGAGGCGAATCGTAAACACTCACTTATTTTTCACACCACGATATCGCCATAAATATTTTTCAAATTCAATAAGCAGAAACAACGTCACGCTGACAGCCATAATACGTCCCCATGCAGCACCATCCAGCGCAACGGTACCGAACAACTGCTGCATAACAGGCAAATAGGTGAACAATAACTGCAATATCAGCAATATAGCCACGGCAAGCAGTATATACCGATTGCCCAGTAAATCCCGGCCAGATAACACTGAAGCCGTTAAATAACGGCAATTAAACAAATATACAATCTCACACATTACCAGCACATTCACAACCACTGTGCGGCCCAGTTCAACGCTTGAGCCTTCCTGGATCTCCCATAAATATAATGCAAACCCTCCACAGATCATCAATAGTGCAACAAAAACAATACGCCATACCAAAAACCCTGACAAAATGGACGCATTGGGGTCATGAGGCGGGCGTGACATGACGCCTTGCTCCGGCCGTTCGAATGAAAGTGAAATGGCTAAGGTTACCGTTGTGACCATATTAACCCACAAGATTTGTACCGGCGTGATGGGCAAAGCCATGCCCAGAATAATGGCCAATAGCAAAATACCTGCCTCGCCGCAACTGGTGGGTAGAATAAAGACAACGGTTTTACGGATATTGTCGTAAACAGTACGCCCTTCTTCGACAGCATGGGCAATTGAAGCAAAATTGTCATCAGTCAATATCATTTCCGCAGCTTCTTTAGCGACCTCGGTACCCTTTTGCCCCATGGCCACACCGATATCGGCGCGTTTTAAAGCCGGCGCGTCATTTACGCCATCGCCTGTCATAGCTACTATCTCACCCTTATCCTGCAACGCGGATACCAATCGTAACTTATGTTCCGGATTGGCGCGTGCAAAAATATCGACGTCCGCGGCAGCCTCACGTAACTGTTTCTCGTTCATTGCATCCAGCTCGACGCCGGTTATCACACGCTGGCCATCGCCAATACCCAGTTGTGCGCCAATCGCGCAAGCCGTTGCACGATGATCGCCCGTAATCATTTTCACGCGTATACCTGCAGTATGGCATTGCCGAACCGCATTGACCGCTTCTTCTCGGGGAGGATCGATAATTCCAACCAATCCAAGTAAAGTGAATCCTGTTTCAACATCGGAAAATTTGAGCGTTTGTTGTTCCATTGACACTGCATGACGAGCAATAGCCAGAATACGTTGTCCCGTTGCACTGTATTTCAATATTGCCGTATGCCAGAAATCGGACTGAAGCGGCTGACTCCCACCTTGGCAATGTTGGTGGCTGCACATCGCCAGCACCTTTTCCGGCGCGCCTTTCACATAAATCAGACTTTGTTTCGCATGACGATGCAGCGTTGCCATGAAACAGTGCTGCGACTCAAAGGGAATAACATCGATACGCGGCAATGATTGCTGCTCATATTCAGGATCCAGCCCGGCTTTCATGGCCAAAGTAATGAGCGCCACTTCTGTGGGATCGCCGTGGGTTATCCATTCACTCTCACCGGGATGCAGGCGCGCATCATTACACAGCAGACCAGCCCGGAACAATTCCAGCATATCGGGATAATCAGTAATTTCAATTTGTTTTTCATCCTTGCTAAAACCGCCTTTTGGTTCATAACCGACACCGCTGACTTGCAGTAGATTATCTACCGTCATCACCTGCTGAACGGTCATTTCATTTCGCGTCAAGGTTCCCGTTTTATCGGTGCAAATAACCGTTACCGCACCCAATGACTCTACTGCGGGTAATCTGCGTACAATGGCATTACGCCGTGCCATACTTTGCACACCCAGCGCCAGCGTAATCGTCATGATCGCGGGCAATCCTTCCGGAATGGCGGCAATGGCCATGCTTACCGCCGCCATGAAAATTTCGTCGATGGGATAATCCCGAAGAAACAGTCCATATACAAAAATTGCCGCAGCGAGTAACACAATGAACAAGGTCAACCAGCGGCCAAATACCGCCATCTGCCGCAACAGTGGCGAAACCAGCTTATCGACTTGCGCGATCATCTGACTAATGCGCCCAATCTCGGTACGATCGCCCGTAGCTACCACCACACCCGTGCCTTGACCGTAAACCACCAATGTTCCGGAATAAGCCATGCAAAAACGGTCACCGATGGCCACATTGGTATCGACCGGCTGTGTGGATTTATCGACAGGTTCAGATTCACCTGTCAAGGCTGCTTCTTCGATACGCAGGTTTTTGCAATGAAGTAAACGCAAATCAGCGGGCACTTTGTCACCGGATTGCAGTAACACGACATCTCCCGGCACCAATTGCTCAGCCGGAATCTGTAATCTTTGTCCTTCGCGTAGCACAATCGCGCTAAGCGACAACATGCGGCGGATAGCATTGAGCGCTTTTTCAGCTTTACCTTCTTGAATAAAGCCGATGATCGCATTAATGACTACCACACCAAGAATTACACCGCTGTCGATCCAGTGTCCCAAAAACGCTGTCATCAGCGATGCAACCAGTAAGATATAAATTAATACATTATGAAATTGCAGCAAGAACCGGATGACCCAGCTTTGCGGCTTGGGAGGCTGCAATTGATTCGCACCATAGCGTTCCAGTCGCATGCTCGCTTCTGCTTGCGATAATCCGTCATCCGCTGTTTTAAGCGTTTCCAGAACCTGCTGCGGGGAACAGTTATGCCATACCGGGATTGAATCGGACAGAGAAGTTTTTTGTTCAGACATACCATTTCCTTGACTGAAACTATCGTTGGGATTGTGCTGTGTTAGTAGCCGCTATCGATTTGAATGATCTATATTTAATCATTTAGGACAGCTACAATGTGACCACAACTTTTTTCACTTAATATAGCAAATGGAGTTTATATGAAATACTCTTTTAATCTGATATTACTAGCAGCGCTTTTGTTCACTGCTATAGCCCACGCTTCGGGACGCGTGCCGTTCGGACATCAAATTGTTCCCGTGCAAAACTATAGCCGCGCTACGGAACACATTGCAATTTCCGGTTTGATTGGCAGTGGCGGTGTGGAAGCATTGGCCTCACACGGCTTCAAAACCATCATAGACATGCGTACCGCAAATGAAGGAACTGCTGACGAAAAAGCGCTCGTTGATCGCAATGGTATGAATTATATCAATATACCGATGACAGTTGCCGGTATCAGCGAAGAGCAATTGGCCGCATTTACTAAAGCCATCGAAACGGCGCAGAAACCGGTGCTCATCCATTGCGGCTCAGGTAATCGGGCTGGTGCAATGTGGGCTAGTTATCAAATCAAGAAAGGCATTGACCCGGAAGTAGCGCTCGAAGCAGGTCGCAAAGCAGGAATGCGCCCGCCAATGGAAGAAAAAGTCAGAATTACGATGAACCAATTGGGTTTATGCAAAAGCTGTTGAACCTATGATCCAGAAATCGGCTAAACATCGATTTGCTGATAATCATTTAACCTAAAAAACCCTGGCCGCTGCAATCAGACCATGCTGCGGCGGCCCAATAACGATGCGATTAATAAGTTGTTAATACGTTAATTTGGTGGATCAAAACTTAACAACGTGAACTGATACGATTCCGCATTCGTCAACTGCATTTGAACATTATTGACGACGCTAGTTGAGTTAATAATGACCGATGGGATATGTAATATCCCGCTTGTACTTGAAAAAGCCGCAATGTCCTCCGGTTTTGTTTGCAATACTGCGACACTAGCTGGATCAAGTTCAAATACTAAATTCGGATTATCTTGAATAAGCCGCAATCCTACTTCCAGCGCTTCGCTGGTTCCAATATCAACAGCAAAACTGACTACCCCATTACTGAATACTCCCGTAGCATTGATGAGTTCGACATGACTAATCTGGACTAGATTGCTGACTAGTACAGTTGAACCATCGAAATTTATTGTCGGAATTTCAGGAAAACCGAATCCCAGGTTCAGGTTGGTAACCGGCAGTTTTGCAATAGCGTCAATGACGCCCATTCCATCGAACAGAATACGTCCGAAAACGGTAAAACCGCCATTTTGAATATCCAGGTTTTGTTGTCCCTGATTATTATCCGCAAGGTTTACAAACCATTGACTGGTTGCACTATCCGGATCCCCGGGAAGCTTTGCCATTGCAACTGTTCCACGCGTATTCGAAACTTTATATTCGTTGACGATTGGCGCAAACGTACTGACGGGCGCAACGGTTTTACCATTGCCGGAATCAACGATTTTGAAGCCCCCGCCTTGGATTACAAAACCGGGAACACTGCGGTGAATAATTCCATTGGTGTAAGCATCGGTAGAAATGTAATCGATAAAATTAGTTGCTGTAATAGGTGTTCGCGTTTCAAACAGTTCGATACAAAATTGTCCCAGATTGGTGTTAAAACACGCGACCGGATTGGCCTTCGCACCAATTGTCCAAAACAATAAGCCACAAAAAAGCAAGATCTTGCATACAGGATTTTGATACATATACATGCCCTGGAGAGTAGGATCAAAAAAGGATTTTCCGATAGATATCGTTATGGCGCAATCATTTTATGAAATGCAGCCGTTCCTGAAAGATCCAACTATATGCTGCAATCGACAATCAGTTCATCATTGAAAAAGCATGTTTCGCATCGATGTAAGTATGTTTCATCCTCAACTTACAACGATTTCAATCACTGATCTTTATACCGCGGCATCTTGGAAATTCAACACAACCCCAAAACATTTTCCCAGAATTTGCTCCCTTAGTCGCCACGCGCCTGCTCATTGCATTACCGCACCTCAGACAATTTGGTTCTACCACGAATTGAGAAGACATAGATTTCTGAACAGCCGTCTTCTCGATGTTAATTTGCTTTATAGTAATTTTATTTGCTTCCTTAATCATTGCCTTAAGTATAGAACCATCGATCAGTTCAATATTCTGCCCTTTGGAAAAAGACCATGCAGCCGAGGTAAAAGTGCCTGAAGTGACAACAAACCCGCCCGATGCTCCTTTTGTATCACACCAAGCAATTCACGCACGACATTGACCGACACACGATACGCGCGCCACTGCTTGCACTGAACGAGGAAAACTTCATCATTCTTTTTCAACATCAGATCAATTCCGTTATCCGCTCCGCCACGATCATTCTCCATGACCGTAAAGCCTCGCATCCGAAAAACTTCACCTATAAGCATCTCAAAATTTTTCCAACCGATGCCGCGCAACGAGTCATCCGTTTCTCCGCTATCAGCAAGCCGAACAAGATTCTTACGTTTAGCTTGTTTGAAAAAAGATGCCAATGCACCGGATAAAAATAGCAGCGGCAAAATAAATTGCCCGTAATAAACAAACATCCTACCGATTTGCTCGACAACCGCGTGACCGACCTGTCCAGGAGTCGCTTGAATTGACATCTCAAGGACAGCATAAGGTTGTAAAAGAATGTAAGCCATGATCGCAAGAGCGACCCCCATCCACCAAGGTAATGTTGCAGTTATTTTGAATAAAGCTTCAGCAATGCCATTTTTTTTCTAACCACTACTTTCTCCATCATCAAAACATCCAATCTGCAGTGAAATGACATAAGCTAACTATATCGACAGGCTTTACTGAAGCCACAGTAGCTCGAGTTGCTGGCCAAATTCATCTGAGCAATATAACCGGCAAGCATATGCTTAACTTGATGCAGTATCTCGACTTCAAGTTTCAAATCCTTGAATTTGGCATTAAGCAAACGAGGCATCACCGGTAATTTTTAAATAAGCAAAATAAATATGGCTCTAACAAATCGTGCAGCCTCTGCAGTTCTCCATCGCTTCGGATAATATTTCGCCAATATGCTTCAAGATGAGTTGCCCTATCATATCTCTCCGCATTCCGTAGATTCGCCGTTCCTGGTAAAACACTCATTCTTGGGCATAACCATTCATTGTTGAATTTCCCGGAATCCTTTTCAGCAGACCTTCGATTTGCTGAAATATCAGGAAGTTTTTGGCCTTTTTACAGAGTACGCCATCTTTTTGATTTTGCAGTTTAATATGCTGTTCTCGCTTCGTCAGAGAGTGTTCTCTTGTTAAAATATTTCACCTACAACGACACTAATTCCTATGAAATGAACTTGGGACTTCCCGCAGCATCCAATTGATCGGGCGATCGTCGTATTACACTATCCTCGCTGAAATTCGCATTGCATTAGTCAAGCGCCACAACAGAAAATTAATAGGAACAGGAATTGGCGTTGTAAAATATAAATAAGCCACCAATAATCGGAGGAAATATGAAAGAGGAAATCAAACAACGGTTGCAAATGAATGAAACGTGGCAGCGCGGGCTGTATATGTTATTTTTCATTTTCATCTATGGTGTTTCAAAATTTCTAGTCATAGGCGTCATGCTATTTCAATTCCTGACTATTATCTTGACAGGCAATGTCAACGAACAGATACTGAAATTCGGGCAGAATCTCAGTACGTATCTTTATCAAATTACGTTATTCCTCACGTATAACAGCGAGCAGCGACCATTTCCTTTTAGCGCATGGCCAGATGGCGCGCCTGATCAAAACATACTCATAAAATAACTCTAGCTTTCCCTGAAATAGCTTCAGGTACGGTTAATTAATCATCGATAAACGCTCTCGGAAGCGTTTGTTTCAATTTTTTATATTTGCCTAAGCTGTGATTTTTAAATAACTTTTATTGTGAGATAACTCACAGACTGTTTTTGGCTTGGGCAATACCATTTGCTCCATCATGAACTTAGTTATTAACCGACGAAGGAGCTATGATGGGCAAATGGGTTTTCATGAGTTTGATACTCATGTTAGTTTCAGAAATTTCAGTTGCTGATTACTTTGATACCAATAGAAGTCAGAAAATTTTTGGGGTTTATTTGACTGACAGTACACAAATCGATGAAATCCATTCCCATAGCAACGCCTTTGGATTTTCACCGCAAAGCGCCGAGGAAATTACGGAATACCTTGATGCCAATAAAAATCGCCTGCTTCCGGTTATCAGAATTAATCACTTGTTACTTAACAAGGAAAAGGGCCTATATCATCATAGCGTTAAAAGAATTATTCGCGCAATTGAGAAATCTAATGCGAATAATCAGGAAATTATATTTCTGATGGATGAGCCCTTATGGATGATACGGGGAGAATGCCGACAAAGAAACAAACTTGCCGCCTGCACTGACATTTCCAATCAATATATCCAGACACTAAACACATTGCGTAAAGCAGGCCAAAAATTGCGCAAACGATTTCCCGGGTCGGGAGTCATGCATATCGAAGCATGGGCTGAATTAGCCATCCAAAAGAGAATGCATCCGAATGACAACGTGATCATGCTAGACGATACCGAATACCTGGGCTTTGATTGTTACGGCGACATCGAATTCTGCGGATCGCAAGACGATGGCTATCGTCATCAAGCGGAATATGCAACCTGGGTATGGAATGTCATGCAGGCATTGGAATCCCGTCATGCCATCAATCGTAAATTATTCTTAGTGCCGGGAACATTTCTTGCCGACGGACATTTTGACGATGTCGATACCGTTTTGAAGCAAATGGAATTTTACGCATGGGCGATGCAATTATCCGACAAGATCGGCGGATTTGGCGCATTTCTGTGGGGCGATATGATCGAGAATGGCCGATACTTCACAGGTGCTCGGAATATTCATGCTGTTGCCAATTTGCTTGCCCTGATTGCGGAATATTACGGTATAAAAAAGAGCGGTTAATAACATAATGAACGGCTGTACTTTTATCACAAGCATAACGTCCAATATTCCAAGCAGTGCAATATTCTAACGTGCGGATTACAGTGTTATCAGAAAGACATTTTCCCGCAATCGGCTTAATCCCCGTTGTTTAAAACGGGGATTTTCTTCCAGGACATCCACTTGAACCAGCACTCTTATTTCAGTGCAATCCCGATACAGCGCTTCCACTTCATCCGGAGACACAGAAAACGGCGGTCCCGCCATCTCAGTGTGGGGGTAATCTAGCGTAATCAGTAAAATTTGTGTTTGGGCTGGCAGGATACGCAATAAGTGCGAAACATAGCGTATGCGAATTTCCGGTGGCAATGCTACCAATGCAGCGCGATCGTATACGGCATTCACGCTCGCAAGTTCTTCTTTGCGCAAATCAAATAAATTGCCTTGCATTATGCTAAGGTCATCCACCTTATAGCACTGGAACCTTTCATACTGAGAATGAACGGGAGTAAGCATATGTTCAACAAAAAACGTCCGCACTGCAAGAGCACTGAGCTCCACCCCCAGCACACGATGGCTTTGTTCCCGTAACCACAGCATATCGCTGCTTTTACCGCACAGTGGCACCAGTACTGAAGCATCTGCCGCCAGCTTTAATTCTTGCCAGAATTGACGCAAATAGGGATTGATGTCGGTCTGATGAAAACCAATTTCACCTTGCTCCCATCGATTTATCCAGTAGTCATCTTTCATATCAGAATCAAGAAAATGTTATCTTATCGGATTACCCATCAATAGCTTATTCGATGCCGATTACCACCGATGCCCTCTGTGGCCGCCTCGCCAACCGAAGTGACCATGATTATGCCCGTGCCGATGCCCGCCGAGAAAGTGCCTGTGCCCCCCATTGAAACGAATATATCCACCGATGAAAGGTTGTCTAGTATAAGTGCCAATATAACTTTGGCTGCGGTAGTAAGGCTGATACCCATACCCGTAAATACCGCTCCGGTAATATCCGGCATTGCCATAATAAGGCGTGGCAACGCATCCACCAAGTAATAAGCTTGCCAGGATACCAACAAGAATAAAAAAATTTTTTGCATTCATGATCATTCTCCTGCATCAATGATTAACTGGGTTAATAAAGTGATTTCTTGCGGCTTTCACCTTATGCCTGATGCAAGTTTCAATTCTTGTCAGGTCTATGTCATTTACTATGCAAGCTTTAGGCTGAATAACGGCTGAATGGTAATAAGCAGGCAAACTATAGACTTGGCTGCAATGGCGTGTCCATGAAATCAATTGCCATTGTGCTACCTTGACACATCCGGGATGACAGTCGAGGATTACTTGGGATTTTTAGCTTCTAAGCGCCGGCAGCGGTTCGCTTTTTGGCACAAATTTTAGCGCAATGCCATTATTGCACCAGCGTTCTCCTCGTGGCGGCGGGCCATCGTTGAATACATGGCCTTGATGGCCGCCACAGCGCACGCAGTGATATTCCGTACGCGGCTTGATCATCTTGAAATCGATTTTAGTGCCTACATGCCCGGCAATCGGCTGGGTAAAACTTGGCCAGCCGGTCCAGCTTTCATATTTATGCGCGCTATCAAACAGCGGCAAATAGCAAGCGGCGCATATAAAAGTGCCTTCACGATCCTCGTAAACCAGGTTACTGGATTCCGGACGTTCGGTCGCCTCTTCAAATAGTATTTGGTAAGCCTTGGGCGATAGCAGTTCGCGCCATTCTTTATTGGATTTTTTGAGCGGACTAATAGGACTGGCAGGTTCACCAACTGCAGGAGTGCGCCAGCAAGCGGAGAGTAGCGGCAACACGCTGGCTATCGCGAGTGTTTGTAACAAGGTGCGTCGTTTCATAAAATTTTCTCCCGATTATCGTTAAGTCATGCAGGCATGATTGCCCTCAGTTTATTTGACATGACTGAATAACGTGTAATAGTAACTGACAAATACGCTCTCAAAAGTGGGATATGGAAGCGATTGTTTCGATTATAATTTCTTCCAATGGCTTTATCGCCAATAGCTAAACCAATCCATTCCCAATATGACCAATCAATATTTCGGCAAAGCAAAAGCGCTAATCGATGCGGCGAATAGTGAAGATCCAAATCGTGTAACATGTGATGGTAGAGACTGGCCTAAAGAGTTGCTTTACTCAAAGCGCATGTCAGAAATGTTGGAACGCTTTGCGCCCAAAGCCGATGACGCGATGAAGTTGGCAGTGAGTGCGCAGCACATCCAGCGCTGGAAATCACCACGCAGCGATTATCCTATGAATCGCAAAGGTTATTACCAATGGCGTGCCGCACTATGCCAGTTCCATGCCGATACGCTTGCAGGTTTACTGAACAAAGCTGGCTATGACGATGAATTCATTACGCGCACGACCCAAGCGGTAGCAAAAAAATCGCTAAAAACCAATTCGGATAGCCAGTTACTTGAAGATATTGCCGGATTGGTCTTCCTTCAATATTACTTTCTCGATTTCGTTGATAAACACCCTGAATACAATGAAGAGAAATGGTTCGATATCATTCGCAGGATGTGGCAGAAGCTGTCAGTTCGAGCCCGCCAATACGCATTCGGTAACATCTCATTACCTCCCTCACTGACGGCGCTAATTAGGAAAGCAGTATCTGAAACAAGCTAAAATGAAGAGGAGCACCCAATCGTAAAGAAATCTACTGGATCTCATTTAATATAGTCAGTTTTCAAAGATAACTCCCGTAACCCAATTCAAGCTGGGTCGTTCTTAATCGTCATCATCAGACGATGAACGGGAAAACGGCGAAGCTGCTCCTCTGGAAGTACCTGATTGCGATGGCGATGCAAATGGCGATGCGCCGCCGGAAGACGCCGGTGAAGCGGATGAACCGCCTTTTGAGGATGATGAAGACGGAGAAGAGAATGGCGAACTTTGGGCGCCCGGTTTTGCAGCAGCGCCTGTGGCGGATCCTGATCCTGCTGCCGGTTTGCTTTCCGATCCGGGCTTATAAACAAATTGCCAGTCCAGATAGGTTTGTGCTTCGGAAAATTTCGCAATATGCTCTGGAAATTGGTCTTTTTTAATGGGTTTCCTCTCCGATAGACTGTACACGCCTACAATTCTTTTACCGATACTGCTAGTACCGATATTCGAACCGCCACTGGACGCAGATTTATTGCCTGCAATCGAACCTGTACCAGCGGATTGACCAGTGCCGGCAACTTGGCCGCTACCCGTTGATAAGCCGCTGCTAGTCTGATTAGTCCCGGACAATGGATTGCTGCCAGTGGTTGGATTCGTGCCGGATGCCGGGTTGGAACCGGAGCTTTGTTGATTGGCGCCAGTAGATTGGTTAGTTCCAGCCGCTTGATTCGCACCGGATGCCGGAGGAATTGAACTGAGCTGGGATTCGTCAACAAGGCCCCATTCCGTTGTATTCGTCATCGGATCAACATAGATTTTACGCAAATGGCGTTTAACGTTAGGTAAACGCTCATCTTTCAACAAATCTTCCAAAGAATCCGGAAATTGCTTATTACCGCCGTTGTAATATGACATAATGGCTTTGCGGAACTCTTCGCCTATAAACAACAGTTCCGCTTCTTTTTGCCGTTGTGACTTGGTTTGCCATAATTGCGCCGCACCAGCCATGATAATGCCCGCCAGCACGACTGAATACAATGCCCAGAGGTATACGAAGCCGTGTTCTAAACGTGGCATGCTATTCCTGCAACAAACAAAAAAATGAGAACTGAGTTACCATTCTTCATAAAACGAACCATCGGCTGCGCGTCCTGCGTATCCGCTGTGAACATCATAAACACCGGCTTCAGTAGGATTCTTAGGCGGGACTTCAATCCAAGTTTCCTTACTTTCCGTAAATGGATCGACAGGAATACTGCGCAAATAGCGCTTATCCACCAATTCTTCCAAGTCGATTGGATATTTGCCAAAATCTGAATAAAACTGATCAATAGCATTACGCATAATGACAAGATCTTGCCGCAAAACCGCTTCTTTAGCCTTATCGAGAGAACTGAAATAACGCGGTGCGACGAGACTTAACAATGTAGCGACAATGGCCATCACCACCAACAACTCGATTAGCGTGAAGCCTTTAAGCTTACGATTATGCGCCATATCGATCACCATTCTCGATAGGGAATACCGTTAAGGCCGATAGCTTCCGACATGGAGTGAACATCATACACATCATCGCCTTCTTTTGGACTATCCCACGGGCTTTCGTAACTACGTTTGCCCCAGGTATCCACATTTGGAGTGATTGTTGTACCGGCAACGTCCAATTCAACAAACATAGGGTCTCGCGGCAAACGGCGCAAAAAATAGATCACTTTCTTATCCGGACTTTTGATATCCGGTACGCCGATGAATAATTCTTCCAGTCTGGGAGGATAACCCGATTCATCAGCTTTTTTCGCTATCCTACCGTCATCAACCGCTTGTTTATAGGCATCGATTGCCGTACGTATCTGCCTTAGCGCTGTGCGTAACTCTTGCTCTTTTTCACGCTGAACCATCAATTCGCGAAACGGTAGCGCAGCAGTTGTCAGAATCGCCATGATTGCGATCACAATCATTAATTCAATCAGTGTAAAACCTTTAATATTCTCCCGAATACTCACTAACCGCTTCATTTAAAATTAATTGTTGCCGTCGGGGGCAATGTCACATCGACTGAATCACCATGTTCGATATCTTCTCCCATTGCACTTTGAATGCTCACTTCAGTTGTTCCGGGATTAGCCGCAATGACTTTGAAGCGTAATTGCGTAGCCAACCCCGCAGTTTGGTCTCTACCTAACTTAAGCGTGCGTGATCCTGATTTCGGCCCGCCATCCAGCAACTCCAAGACACTGGCTTCATAGTTTAATTGGACATCGGCGTTAACCGTAGGTTTAGCACCTACGAGACGGACATTGACTGAAAACTCCTTATCCAACCCCACGTTGGTAGGGGCTTGCATAGTTAACGACGGCGTAAGATTCGATGCCGCATTGGCAAAAGGATTTGGAACGTCTTGCTGATCTTCAGTTTGCGCAGCAAAAGCACTCAACCCGCCTCGCGCGCTTTGTGCCGGACCCGACGGAGCGAGAGCAAGTGATTGCGCGGCAGTCCTTTCTATTTTAACCGGTAATTTACCTGCTTCACTGGCGGTACCAAAGTGATATTCGTTTTCTAAGTTGTTTCGTTTGGGAAGGTTGCGGATAATGCGTGGGGTAATCAATAAGACAATTTCATTTTTGGTTCGATTCACTTTTTGGTTTGATGTCAACCTATCTAAACCAGGAATATTAAAAAGCCCCGCAAGACCGCCAATAGTTCTGCTTTCCCGATTATCGATAAGTCCAGCAAGTACCTGCGTTTCACCGTCTTTCAAAGTCAAAATGGTTTCGGCATTGCGGGTTCCGACTAGTGGAGCATTTGCGCCACTTGGACCCGGTATATCCTGAAGTCTGCTACTCACTTCAAGCGTTATTTTCATTGTCACATCATCGTTTAATCCAACGCGTGGCTCAACATCCAACTTAACCCCGAGATCGATAAAAGTCGGAGTTGACGTAACGATTGAATTAATGCCTGGTTGCACATTGGCAGTAAAGAACGGCCGCTTTTCACCAATATGAATTTTTGCTTTTTCACGATTAGCCACCCGGATTCTCGGGTTAGCAAGCACATCGCCTGTTGATAAGGATTGTAGGAAATCTATTCTGGCTTGACTAGTCATGCCAAAACTTTTAAGGCCATCAAAACCAAAATTACTGAGCAGGGCTGCACCAGCTACAGGCGCAGCAGCTCCGGACCAACTGTATTGCAATGATTGGGGAAAATTAGGTCCTATCAAAAAATCATTGGCGCGTGCAATATCGAGAATTGCCACATCCAACATAACTTCCGGCTCCGCCAAATCGTTCAATGTTACCAATCTTTCCGTCAGGCGAATGGCTTCCAGGGTGTCTCGCATGATAAACAAATTGAGTTGTTCATTGACATATATATCTTTGGCCTTAACTATGCCTCTAACCATTGCAACCATTTGCTTGACATCGGTGTGCGCTACTTGAAAACTGCGCACGACCAATTCTTGATAATCTTTTAATTTTGCCGGCGTGTTGGGATAGATTAACAGCGAATTATTGTTTAAAACTTTATGTGCCAGTTGGTTAGTGGTAAGAATTAATTTGAGAATATCCTCTATCGTATTACTACGCACAAAAACGGAAATTTTAGTGTCTTGACGAATATCCTTATCAAAAACGAAATTAATACCTGCAGTCCGCGACATGATTTCAAACACCGATTTCAGGTCAGTATCTTTGAATTCCATGGTTACCGTTTTTTTAAAAGCCGATTCCAGCGCCAAATCAGTAACCTCGGGTCGACTTAAGTTCGAAGTAATTTGCGAGATCAATTCACGTGCCTGAGATTGCTGAGGATTTTCTTGTAAAATTGCACGAACGATAGTTTCTGCCCCTCTTATATCATTCTGCACTAACATTTTTTTTGCTGATTCAACCGATGCGATATGCCGGTATTCCATTTTAATGGCTTCAAGACCATCTTTAGCTCGTTCATTCGCTGGGTACATGCTTAGAATGTACAAGTAACTTTGCTCTGCTTGTTTCAGATCGCCGGTAAAAAGAAAGTTATCACCTTCAAACAACAACTTGCCAAGAACCTGCTCGCGGACCCGCATCAACATAGCACGAATCTCCTTATTTTCAGGCTCTTCCCGCGCTGCCTGCTCGAGTCGCTGCAGCCCCTCTTCAAGCTTTCCTTGAGTAACTAGCTTCTGAGCATCGGAAAATGCGGCATTTCTACTAAAAAAAGATCGGTTATCGATCGCACATCCAGTAGTAACTGCGAGCAGAATGCTCAAAACAATAATTCTCAAGCTTTTCATTGGAAGTTTCCTGCTAATTTATTGGTGATCGTGAGTGTTTGCTTGATATTAAGTGGTAAATAAGTCAAGGTTACCTTGTCATCAGTGATTGAATCCAGACGGTATTTGTCATTAATTTTCCCACCTATTTTAGCAATCAGATTTTCTCCCGATTGCGAAAGAAAAACCCATGTCTCATTATCGGCAATGGCTTTACCGGCGTATTTGAATTGCAAAGGCGGTGCGGTAGGAGCAGGAGGCGGGGCCGCGGCTTTTGCAATTTCCGCAGCTTTGATCGCTTGCTCTTCCAAACTGATAGGCCGTTGTTTAGGTGCCCAAGTCGTGGATGCAAACAATTCACCCGCGGATGAATTAAATTTCCTTTGTCCAAGCTTACCGATATCCAGATAATCGGAATTATTTTCCTGATTTTTTGCCCGATCCCCAGGTGATTTTGCAGATTGCACGGATTCTACGGTACCGGTCACGTTTTCTTCGCTTTCTTCGTCAACCAGCGCAACCGCAATCAAAGTTGCGATCAGGGCACTGCCTATTATTAGTTTTCGTTTTCGTTCAGCCGAGTCCATCGAATTTACTTATTCAAATAAAGATTAATTTCAAGACGCATTTCAAGTTTATCGGCGGCTACATTATCGCGTCTAATGGCAATCGACGATATGGCCATTGCCGGAACTGTTTCAAGCGCTTCGGCTATAAAAGCACGAATTTGGGCATAATTGCCCCGAATCGGCAAAATCATTTCATAGCGTGCCAGCCGCGCATCATTTTCATTGACCAGGCGATACTCACTACTACTCAGCTCCACCTTTTGTTTTTGAGCAATACGGACTAATTCTCTGATCCAAAATGGCGAAG
This sequence comes from uncultured beta proteobacterium, assembly GCA_900696615.1. Classification (GTDB taxonomy): domain Bacteria; phylum Pseudomonadota; class Gammaproteobacteria; order Burkholderiales; family Nitrosomonadaceae; genus Nitrosomonas. The sequence goes on along the minus strand of CAADGS010000009.1, from coordinate 12,339 downwards.
AATCGACACGAGGAAAGAAATCATAAAAAACCTGCAGCGCTTGATCACCGCTCAATCTTTTTCCACTATCCGAGCTAGTGGGTACTTCTTTGGATTGCGCTTGCAATTGAAGCATTTCAGCGCGCTCTTTGAGTTTTTCCAGATCAGTCTCAAGAGGCAAAACTGCAGAGAAAAAATAAATTGTAGCCACGACCAACAGGCCGATACCAATCTTACCAGCAGTGCCTAATCGGCCCACATGCCAGCGCAGCTGTGGCATCAGCTGATCAAATTGCGTATTCAGTGCCTGTATTTTCAAGCGGTTCCAATCCATGCAGCTGTCAACAGAAATATGATGGGTCGATGTGGATTTTCATGTTTAATTTTATAGTTAAGCAAATGCGCATTTTCAAATACGGCCTCACGTTCAAGCGCTTCTACAAAATTCAGAAGTTCCGTCATATTTTTAGCTTCACCGCTGATTCGCAATGTGCGGTTGGAGACATTCGGTTGCAGTGATAACAATGCAATTTGCTCGGTTGCGGCGGATTCGATTGAATCAAATAATGTCTCCCAGGGCAAATTAATTTGATCGAGAATTGCATTAGCTTGAGCAATTTCCTTTCGTATTTCCTGGCTGAACTCTCGTACGCGGGCGGTTGCGCGTGTTCGGGGAGTGGCTTTTTGCTGTTGCTGTTTTTCTAGACGCTCGACACGGCTACTCCAGTAATTCACTTCTTCCGTAAGATAGCGGAATTGCAAAAACACACCGGCAAGCACGAGCACACCCATTAACAAAATTAAATAATCGATGTGAGGAATTGATTGTTCTTGGTAGGGAAATTTTAATCTTAGGCGAGGCATTGATTCATCTCGGAAGGATTGGCAGTAACTGACGGATAATGGGCAAGCGCGGGCATCAGTTCCGTTGGTAAGGGAATAATGCGCCATCCGCAATTCTCAGGCAATTTCAGTTGCGGATGCTCAGGTGAAAATACGTATACGATATCAGCAGCTTGCTTGATATTCAAAAAAATTGCTTCCTGGTCGAGCGCCACGAGAAGCTCTTGAGCAGGATTATCCAGGATCTTTTGATTGCGTATGCTAAGCCAAATTCCGCCGCCAAGTATTGCAATACAGATGCGCCCAGTTTCAATCACAGCAAAGTATACCCTATCCCCGCTGAGCAATTGCTGCCAATGATCATAGGCCGATGCCAAATAAGGTTCGACAGCTTTAAGTTTACATTGATGTCGAGCGGCTATTTCCTCCAATTGAGTCATCAAGATGCGCGGAATCGCCGCACAAATAGCGCCATTTCCCGGACTCCATTCACTCACGCTTAGCTGCCATGCATCGATCCGATCCGCATAAATCTCCCGTATGCGGAATGTAGCGTAAGATTTAACTTCTTCAGGGGTTGCTATTTCCGTTTGCGGAGGCAATGTCACATAACGTACAAAATGATTCGATAATGTCACGCTGAGTTCTGTACCGGCAGCATCGGCTAAATTGTTGTCCAAAATTTGTAATGCCGATTTCCAACTGGGCGTACCTTGAATGATTTTGCAGAATACCGTTTTCTTTGCCGTTTGCACAGGCTTAAAGCCGCGAGCGTAACGGACCAGATCTAGCCGTTCTGGTGCCAGGTAGCTTTGATATTGATCACGCCACAATCGTGACACGATTAGCCTCCTCTAAGCTGGTTAATCCTTGCCTGACCATATCCAAAGCGGCTTCGCGCAGAAAACGCGTACCGTTATTGCGCGCCGCTTCTTTAATGCGCCGTATCGGTTCTTGAGCGACAATGAGTTCTCGAATTTCATCATTAAGGATTAGGATTTCAGCAATTGCGTTTCTGCCGCGATAACCGCTACCGCGGCATTGTCCGCAGCCTTTACCGCTACGGAACTTGAATTGCTGCACTTCATCGGCAGCAATGCCAGAATCCGCAATTATACTCTCGTCAGGACGCTCATCTACCGAACAATGCGGACATAACAAGCGCACCAATCTTTGTGCGGCTATTCCATTCAGCGCCGAGACAAAACTATAAGGATCAACACCCATATGGGAAAATCGTCCAATCACGTCAAATACATTGTTGGCATGTACCGTAGTAAACACCAAATGTCCGGTTAGTGCAGCCTGGATGGCAATTTGCGCTGTTTCCGAATCACGAATTTCACCCACCATGATTTTATCAGGATCATGCCGTAGAATTGAACGCAATCCCCGCGCAAAAGTCAGTCCCTTTTTTTCATTGACGGGAATCTGCAGAACCCCGGGTAATTGGTATTCAATTGGGTCTTCAATGGTGATGATTTTATCACTGCCCTTATTAACCTCCGATATGGCAGCATACAGCGATGTCGTTTTACCGCTTCCAGTCGGACCAGTCACCAGTAGCATGCCATAGGGTTCCGAGCTTAAGCGGCGAATACTTGCAATAGCCGCTGCATTGAATCCCAACTGATTGAGTGTCAATCCTTCAATATGATCGGATAGCGCTTGCCGGTCAAGGATACGAAGCACGGCATCTTCACCGAAAATGCTGGGCATGATGGAAACGCGAAAATCAATTTCCCTACCCTGAATAGAAATTTTAAAACGGCCATCTTGCGGGACGCGGCGCTCTGCAATATCCAATTCGGACATCACTTTAATCCTCGATATGACTTGTTCGGCAAGATCTGCGCCTTGTATGACACCAATCGATGTCAGCACGCCATCGATGCGATACTTAATTGAAAGCGCACCGATTGCCATTTCCAAGTGGATATCGCTGGCTTGGGATTTGTGCGCATCGTATAAAGTGGAATGCACTAACCGCACAACCTGACTGGTGCCTTCGTTAATGCTCTTTAACGATAAGTCCTCAATGCCGCTTTGGATTTTATCCAATTCGGCAGAGGGCAATACTTGATCCATGGCGCGCATGGTTTTTTCTTGCTGGGCAAAAAAAGCAGTTAAATCGGCCGGATGCACCAAATGCCATTCAACCGCCATATCAAACCGTTCTTCCGCCCATGCGCGCAATTTACTAGAAAACGGATTGCTAACTGCAAGCAAGTAAGTTTTTTCACGGCGAAATAGCGCACATTCATGCATGATAGCTTCTGCAAAAGGCAGTAGATCAAATGCCGGACTAAGCGTATGAATTGTTCTCATTTCAACTACTGGCATGTGAAGCAATTCACCCAGTTGTTGCGTCAATTCGTCAGGGCTATAGCCACCGGTGTCCTGCAATATTTGTATAACGGAAACACCCTGACTGACCGCTTTCTGACGCGCCTCAGCCAGATGATTGACGTCAATCGGCTTTTTATTCTCAGATGAAATGACAGTTTCGATCAATTGATACTTCCAGCCAATTCAAAAATTGGCATATACATGAGAATGATAATGCCACCAATAACGATACCAATAATCGCCATCAGTAGCGGTTCGATTAATTTGGTTGTCCACTCAACCCAGCGGGCGATTTCTTCGTCATGAAAGTTACCAATCCGTTCCATCATATCGCCCATTTGACCTGTTCTTTCCCCTACTCTCAACATGCGATTCCCGACAGCGGTTGTCAATCCCTCCTGCTCCATTGCATTAGAAATGGTTTTACCTTCACGAATATGCTTGGCAGCAGCTTCAACCTTGGGGCGGAAATGCGATTGCAACAGCCCGCTTACCATTTGCAACGCTTGAGTAATAGGGATACCGCCGCGCAGCAGCATACCGAGTGTTTTATAAAAGCGGGCTAACTGATATACGCGCATGTGTTCACCGACCGCTGGAATGCGCCATAGCAATCTCAACAAATTGGCACGAAAGGTTGGCCGCGTAACAAAATAAACGATCATACTTATGACCGCTCCTGTGGCAATAGCCAATTCCCAACCACGTTCGTCGACGAAATGCCCCCATTTGATGAGTAGTAATGAAAGCCACGGCAACTCGCTGCCCATATCGTCATAAATGGCGCTAAATTTGGGAACAACGAATACTAGCAAGAAAATGGAAACCAGAAAACCAACGACTAGCAATAATATGGGATAAATCGACGCACCAACCAGTTTTTTGCGCACAAAATCCATTTGTGTTTGGTAACTGATAAATCGCGTTAACGCCTCCGGTAAATCGCCGGTACGTTCGCTAGCTCGTATGGTGGCAATATACAACGGTGGAAACGCTCGCGGATGCTCTTCCAAAGTTTGCGAAAAAGCTATGCCTTCATACAATCGATCCAGAATATTTTGGATGATTTTGCGATTACCGGTATCTTGTTCTTTTTCCAATAAAGTTTCGATACTTTCAACCAAGCTGAGTCCTGCAGTTTGTAAAGAAAGCAATTCTTGACTAAAGTGCACGAGCGGAAAATGTGTATTCGATTTCAGCGAGAAACCTGAAAAACTTCGCCGCACACTCAGAACCATGCCACCTTGCTCAATAACCTGAAGCCGCGCCTCTTCTTCACTATTGGCTTCCAGTTCAAGGTGAACCGTCCCTTGTCCGGACAATACTGCTTTCACTTCATACCGCATCGCGTGTAATTACCAGTTTTTAATATCAGCGGCTTCACCTTCACCGCCTGGCTGCCCATCTTTGCCATAAGAAATGAGATCAAACTCCGCACGTTCTCCCGGGTATTTATAGACATATGCACGCCCCCATGGGTCGGCTGGCGGCATTTTGGCAAGGTAAGGCCCCTGCCATCTTGCTTCATTGCTGGGACGATTAACCAAAGCAGCCAATCCTTGTTCAGTTGCTGGATAGCTTCCAACATCCAAACGATACTGATGCAGCGCTTTTTCCAGCGCATCAATTTGCGCTTGTGCCATCTTAATTTCAGACTTACCGACTTGAGAAAAGTATTTTGGCCCAACATAGGCGGCTAACAAGCCAATAATCACCATCACCACAAGTAGTTCTAATAAAGTGAATCCACGAGCGGTTTTAGCCCGATTTTGTGTAACCCAATGCTTCATAGTTATCCTTTTGCTTAAGAAAATACTGATTATTTTACTTTTGAATCAACAGATATTAACCCTTAAATAGTACATGGTAAGGCGCTTATATTACAGGGTCAAGACTGAAAGTATTCCAAGTAATGCAAATTTATGTTCGCCTGAAATCGCTAACGACGTAAGATTGCCCACCATCGCGCCACATTCAATAAGGTCATGAGAGAAGCCGAAACATAAGTCCAGGCTGCAGCACGCAAAATTTTGCGCGCATGCGGCTCGTCTCCGTGAATAAGATAATTGCCATGCACCAGCATGGGAAGGGCTCTCGCAAAGCTAGCATGCAATTCCATCGGTAGTGTTACGAGATGCACGATGGTTGCAGTGCCCATTGTCAAAAGCCCGCCCAGTAAAAATAACGCACCGGCGCTCGGCGCTTTGGCAGCAACCGTAATAACAGGAGCAAGCATCAGTATGGCTGCCCCCAGTTTCTCGGCTGGCGCAGCGATTTCAATCAGCCTCGTGCGTAATTTCAAAGGTAAATATCCATCGCGATCCTGAACCGCATGCCCGACCTCATGTGCAGCGACAGTTATGGCAGTCAGCGATCTTCCGTTATATTTGTCTGGGGTTAACCGCACAGCTTTTGCAATCGGATCATAATGATCGCCGAGTTCCGTGACTTCAACTTTCACATTTTGCAAGTTCGCCCAATCCAATAGAATACGCGCCAATTCGCTACCACTGCCGGGATATCGACCCTCCGGATGGCTGTACTTCGTCAGCGTATGCTTAACCCAGTAAGACGGCCCCACGATGAGCAATATAATTGCAACCATCGATATGATATAAAACATAATTCAGATTTTCCTGTACTCGAAATGCGAAGGCAAAAGAATTCATCCCAAAATCGCCGTATTGACAAGATCAAGATTTTTAACATGATTAATCAGACGGAGAACATAAGAAAATGGTTCAATTGGCGATGGCTTCCGTCTTTAGAATGAAAATTGCGCTTTTAAGCCTGCTAGTAATCGACTATAAAATAGTAATCAAATGAATGCTTTTTTTTTAGCATATTAAGTTGCAGTCAATCAAAATTTGCTTTTCAGCAAAACCTGACGCAAAGTTATCGGCTATAATTTTATACATGGCAAATAACAATCATTATTACCCAATTTAGATACTGCAGACAGCATTTCTTCCTTGGTACGATGATATTCGCTCAGATTTTAAGCCTTACATTTCGACAAATACCCTATTTCTATTCTGCGGCATAAATTATGCCATCGAAAATTATTTAATTATTCATGACGAGCAATAACCGGTCAGAAAAAAATTGGCGTTATCCGCTTCAATTGTTATTTCTGGCAGCGTTATATTTTATCTTCGGTTACATCAGTTTTTTTACTACAGTTTCACATCATATGGTTACGCCGGTTTTTTTCGTAGCCGAGGGAATTGCGCTTGCAGCGATTATTTTTTTCGGTATGCGGGTTTGGCCTGGTATTTTTCTAGGACAATTGGCGCTATCTATAAGTACTGGACTTGAGCTGGAACCGTCATTGATTATTTCAACTATTAACAGTATCGAAGCCATCATTGGGTTTTCACTATTTAGATATTGGAAGTTGAATCCAAATATAAGCAAGGTGCGCGATTTAAGTCATTTGCACATAATGATTTTTCTAATTTTGCAGCCGTTTAGCGCCACCCTAGGAACGCTGACTCTATTTGCATTCAATGCCATTCAGGAATCGCAACATTATCTGCAAGCTTGGATCAATTGGTGGCTTGGCAATTGTATGGGGCAATTTTTAATCACACCGTTTTTGTTGACACTCTTTTCATTACCGAACCGTACAACAAATTTTCTGGAATTATTCAAAAACTCGCTCCTGCCTGTTTCGCTGCTGTTACCCTCAAGCTGGTATATTTTCAACAATCTAGATGCGAGCAGCATAACATTTGCGTTGGTGATTTATGCACCCCTGCTAATATGGATCGCGATAAAAGGCGGTTTGACCATGGTGTCGCTCGTTTGCAGCGGTATTACCTTTTTGTCATTGTTCCAGACATCGCTAGGACTGGGACCATTTATCAATAATGGCGATCCTAACATTCTGGAAATGAATGTTTTTGTGCTCGGTATCGCGCTCATGGCTCAATTTGTTAGTGTCATGTTTGCGGAACGCAATCAGATTGAAATACAGATAAGAAATAATGAAACCAGGCTTTATGCGATTATCGATTCGATGCCGGTTCCAATGGCAATTAATGACGAGAATAAAAACATTACGTATCTTAATAAAGCCTTCACGCAATTATTCGGTTATACGATAGAAGATATTCCAACATTGGATAAATGGTGGTCTAGCGCCTACCCTGACAGAGAATACCGTCAATGGGTGGTAACAACCTGGAAGCAGCATCTAGACAAGGCAGCAAGAGATAAAACCGATTTTGAGTCGCTGGATGTGGTTATTCAATGCAAAGACGGTTCACAACGCAGTGTGATGGTGTCTGCTTCTTCTCTAGAATCTCCGGCCTTCACTAAAAATCATTTGATCATATTATTTGATATTACATTGCGCAAGACGCTGGAAATTCAGCTTATTCGAAGCCATAAATATTTAGAAGATTTAGCGAACAATGTTCCTGGTTTTATTTTCCAGTTTCAGCTTTTCCCCGATGGACGCAGCTGTGTTCCCTATGCCAGCAAAGGCATGACAGAGATACTTGGCATTTGTCCCGAAGAAGTGGTTACGGATGCTTCCCCAATATTTTCTATCATTCATCCCGAGGACTCGGAAATCTTGCGTTCCTCAATCCGCAAATCCGCCGAAACGCTGCAAGATTGGTATTTTGATTTTCGCGTGATTACACCGCAGCAAGAGATTCGATGGATACATTCACAATCGAAGCCAACCAGGCAAAATGATGGCAGTATCTTATGGAACGGTTATACCACCGATATTTCCGAGCTGAAAAATGTATCGTTAAAATTTGAGGCTTTATTGGATATGGCCAGTGATGGTATTCATATTTTGGATGAGGATGGCAACATTGTGCAATTCAGCAGTTCGTTTGCAAAGATGCTTGGGTATAGTTACGAAGAAACCGCGCAATTAAACGTAAGGGACTGGGATGCTTTTATTCCAAAAGAAAAACTGATCGATGCAGTGCGCGAAATCACCAAATCGCCACGCGTTTTTGAAACACTGCATCGGCGCAAGGACAGTTCTATTATCGATGTTGAGATCAGTGCAAGAAGAATAGAGATTTCGGGCAGACAACTGATTTACGCTTCTTCGCGTGACATTACCAGCAGAAAATCACATGAAAAAGAACTCGAATATCAACGTTTACGCTTGTCCCATATCATTGAAGGCACTCACATTGGTACCTGGGAATGGAATGTGCAAAGCGGACAAGTGATTTTTAATGAACGTTGGGCCGATATTATCGGTTACACGCTAGATGAACTGTCTCCTATATCCATAGATACTTGGCTTAAGTTCGCTCATCCGGAAGATTTGGAGCATTCAAATAAACTCCTTCAGTCGCATTTCGCGGGAGAAATTCCTTATTATGAATGTGAAGCGCGTATGAAGCATAAGCACGGGCATTGGATCTGGGTGCTCGATCGGGGCAAGGTATTGAAATGGACCAAGGATGGCAAACCTTTAATGATGTTCGGAACGCATCAAGACATTACCGAGCAAAAAAATCGTGAGGCCATGCTGGTTGAAGCACGACATCAAGCAGAAGCCGCCAGTGATGCCAAAACACGTTTCTTAGCGATGATGTCACACGAAATCCGCACTCCAATGAATGCGGTTTTAGGAATGGCCTACCTATTAAGCAAAACTTCTCTAGATTCAAGGCAAAGCAAGTATCTGAGCAATATTGAAGGTTCTTCAAAAATTTTATTGGGCGTTATCAACGACATCCTGGATTACTCCAAAATAGAGGCCAATAAAATCGAACTGGATCATGTCAAGTTTGATTTAAACAGCATTCTGGAAAATCTGGCGACATTGGCCGCAACGGCCGCAAAAGATAAAATTATCGATGTGCTTTTTTATGTGGAACCCGATGTTCCTCGTTACTTGATCGGCGATCCCGTAAGACTAAGCCAAATATTTGTCAATTTGACCAACAATGCGATCAAATTTACCGATCGGGGCGAAGTCATTATCCGTATTGCAATGGACGATAGGGATCAAACTGAAGCTCTCACGCTTACTTTCAGCGTCACGGACAGCGGCATTGGTATGACATCTGAACAGATGTCGAACCTTTTTGAAGCCTTCTCGCAAGCCGATAGTTCCATTACACGCCGCTTTGGCGGCACCGGCCTTGGTTTATCGATCTCTTACCGGTTGGCACAGTTAATGAATGGAACAATTCGTGTGAAAAGCGAGTATGGATCGGGAAGCCAATTCGATTGTACAGTAAAACTAAAGCAAACCGGCCAGAGGAAAGAACCCTGGGTAACGATTCCTCCTAATTTGCGTTCGTTGAATGTAATGATCATCGACGATAATGCTGTTACCCGGCAGGTTCTGCACGAGATAGTACAAACTTTGGGATGGAATGCCGTGGCTTTAAAAACTAAAATTCAGGTTTCCGAGAAACTTGCAAACCCAGGCTATTTCGCAGCATTTGATTTGTTGCTTCTGGCTACGCATACAGCCGATCACGACAGCCTACAAATTAGGCATAGCATTGAAAATAGGTTGTTGGCAGACTGCCAACCTAAAATGATACTGATTACAGACAATATGGACCCTCTATTTTCCAAGAATATTGAGCATGCAAATATAATCGGTGTTTTAATCAGGCCTTTTACTTCGATTCACCTGGTTGACAAAGTTGCTGCCCTTTTCAATGAAAAAAAGCCTTTATTAACTGATCAAGAACAAGGATTGGAACACATCGAGAAACAATTTTCCGGCGCACATGTTCTGGTTGCAGAGGATAACGAGCTTAATCAACTATTCATAACCGAGTTATTGAATAGTTGGGGTATTACAGTTACGCTTGCTGAAAATGGCTCAGCATGCCTGGATCTACTCAAAATGCCGGGGCGTCAATTCGATTTGATTTTTATGGACATACAAATGCCTGTAATGAATGGATGGGAAACAACCCGGTATATCCGTGAGGAGATGCGTCTCCGGGATATGCCTATTGTCGCCCTGACAGCTAATGCAATGGCGCATGACCAGGAAAAATTTTCAGAAGTTGGAATGGATGCAGTACTATTTAAGCCTCTGAATCCTAATAAATTGCACCAAATCCTTCACCGTTTCATTAAGAATAAAACTTAACTGTCACTACGATCAACTTGAAACCGCTCGACGATTCTCGACGATTGAAACTGAGATAATCGATTTTGCAACAACAGTTATCAATCACGCAGATGAATTCAAAGAATTGATAACTATTTCTCGCACCGCCTGAACGCAGTATCCCGATCTAGTCGAAAAGCGCAGCAGTTTAAAACCGGCAGCTCTGCATGCCTTTTCAACAAATCTATCATGAGCCCGGACTTCGCGTTGTATATGATTTTTGTCTTCTAATTTTATGACCGCAACAATGGAGAGCGTATGTTTTTCACACAATATGTAATCGAAATGCCTGGGCAGCGTCCGGTAGAGCGCAGCGTTGCAGTTTCTCAGATTAAAAATCTCATCGGGGGTAAGCACATCGGAAATTCGCACTTTCGCAAATATTTCATAGTCATTCGCCAAAGATTCTTTGAGTACCAGAAAGAAAGTGTGTTCGCTAGTGGAAAGTATTTCTTCCAGGGATTCATATTTAAAATGAGCGCTTCTTCTTCTCTGAAATTTCAAGAATGTAATTGTTTTGATAAAGATTGCACCAATATTCATAAATATATCCAGCTAAATAAGCAATAAATGAAGTTATCGGCAAGCAAAAAAGAATTTTAAAGATGGCGCTGATAACCGCAGATTGGATAGGGAGATATCTGAAACGGATACAAATGCTTAGAGGCAGCGGCAGTACTTGAACTACCCATCTAATGAAACAGATTTCTATTATATTGGCTCTATACCAGCAATTTTTGCTAGTACAGAGCTCTTCTTCTCGATTACAAAACAGGAATTGTCGTTATAAATGTTACTCCCATGATTACAACGCTAAATCAGAGGCTAAGAGATGAGTCACACCGTTAATGCCAATTTCAAAATCAGCGGTTAAGTTCCCATCTACGTTACATTGCAAAGAATTACTGGCAGCGTCATAACGCACTTGCCCGGCAGCAGTAAAAGCATTGCCTCCGAGAAAACTAAACGCTTGATTGCCAGCGACACCAGAATTGGCATCGAGGGTGCCTAAGTCAATTCGATCCCCTTCCGCCCGGTTGAAATCGGTAATTACATCGCGGATACCGCCCACCCTTGATTCCAGTAAGGTATTAAAATCGAATATATCAGCGCCCGAACCGCCAGTCAGTGTATCCGTTCCCAATTGACCGGCGAGTACATCATTGTTTTCACCGCCATCAAGAATATCATTGTCCCGACCGCCGTAAAGATAATCATTGTTCATTCCACCCCTTAGCAAATCCATACCGTTGTCGCCACCCAATGTATCGTTGCCGATGCCACCAAGCAATTCATCGTTACCGTTAAGACCAAAGAGCGTATCGTTACCATCGCCACCATCGATTAGGTTATTACCATTATTACCAGACATAATATTATCCAGAAGATTACCGGTGCCATTCAGATGGGTATTTCCTTGGAGGATTAACTGTTCTATATTCTCCCCCAAAGTATAACTAATCGATGAATAGACAGTGTCATAGCCGTTGCTTCCATTCACTTCCACCGCAATATCCCCGACATTATCGACTACATAAACATCATTGCCGGTGAAACCGGACATGAGATCGGCGCCCGTGCCTCCGTCAAGGTAATCATCACCTTGATCGCCTTGTAATACATCATCCCCACCTGCACCAAACAAGGCTTCAGATCCCCAGTTCCCAGTTATGAGATTATTCAGCTCGTTACCACTTCCATCAATGCCTTCGGCGACTTCTAAATTTTCCAGTCCGGCACCTAGCGTATAGCCATCGACCCGACTTCGAACGGTATCGATGCCGCCCGATATCGTCTGATTGGTTTCAATGGCGGCGTCACCGATATCCGTAATGTAGTAGATGTCATTACCGTCGCCACCGTACAGCGTGTCGATTCCGGCGCCATCGACCAACGTGTCATCGCCGGCGTTACCGTACAATTTATTATTGCCGCTATTTCCACTGATGAAATTGTTATCGGCGTTGCCTATTCCATCGATATGGCTTGTTCCTGTCAAATATAATGCCTCGACATTGTCGCTAAAGCTCCAACTCACCGAGCTG
>CAADGS010000008.1 GCA_900696615.1 uncultured beta proteobacterium | reverse complement strand
TGGTGGAGACGGCGGGAATCGAACCCGCGTCCGCAAGCCCTCTACAGACAGTTCTACATACTTAGCCTAATTATTTGTTTTAACCTGGCAACCGCCAACCGGCAGGCTGATGACAGGCGAGTCACCTTGCGTTTAACGTTCGGTAAAGTGACCCTACTGAACGCGATCCTCGTTAGTGACTCTGCTGTCTGTTGCCAGACCCGACGTTGAGGCCCATCGGTGCAGAGGCTAGCCGATTAAGCGGCTAAAGCGTAGTTTTCGTCGTTTGCGACTATTGTTTTCAGATGGATTTACGAGGTAATCTGATCCTCGGTATGCCCTGCGCTGCTTTGCAACTCACGTCGAAACCAGATCGTCCCCGGTATTCGTAATGGCTGTGGATAAGATAATATTCGCACGATAAAGTTCAAGTACGATACTTGGCAATATTGTAACAGAAACAACCCGGACTGCTTTATAGATAGGCCAGCAATTCCCCAGGATGGTCAATCAGATAACTGGCACCCCAGGTTTCCGGCGGTTGTTCGTTCCCCAGGTATCCATACCGCGCCACGATGGGTTGCATACCGGCTGCCAAACTGGCTTGGACATCACGTATATCGTCTCCCAAATAAATACAGTGCGATGGAGAGATAGCCATTTTTATGCTGGCGGTTAAAAGCGGTTCAGGATGCGGTTTAGTGTTGGTGATTTCGTCGCCACAAATGACGCAGGCGACCCGCTGCGCCAAGCCAAGTATTTGAATGAGCGGATGCGCAAAACGGGCGGGCTTATTAGTCACGATACCCCATGGTAAACCCCGGTCGTCGAGACAATCAAGTAATTCGGGAACACCGGGAAACAGACTGGTATCATGGCATAATCTCTCGGTGTAGAAGCTTAGGAACTCCTCGCGCATTGACTCATAATTTTCATCACCAGGTTTAATGTTGAATCCCAGTCTTAATAGCCCTCTGGAGCCAGCGGAAGCTTGGGAGCGGATTTGCGCAACGGGTAATTCAGGCAAACTGCGATTACGGCGCTGCCGATTTAATGCATGTCCAAGATCGGGTGCAGTATCGGCCAGCGTTCCATCAAAATCGAAAAGGATTGCTTTAATCATTGATGATTGATTTTTAAATTTCATTCAGCAACGGTAGGCAGCAATGTAATTGACATCAATATCATTTTCTAATGCATAGATTTTAGTAATCGGGTTGTAGGTCATACCGATTAATTTTTCATCGGTGAGTCCGGCATTACGAGCCATGCGTGCCAATTCAGAGGGTTTGATAAACTTGGCATACTCGTGTGTGCCGCGCGGCAGTAATTTTAAAATGTATTCGGCTCCGATTATAGCGAACAAATAAGCTTTCGGATTGCGGTTAATGGTTGAAAAGAAAACCCATCCTTCCGGTTTCACGAGCTGGGCGCATGAACGAATAATGCTCATAGGGTCGGGTACATGTTCGAGCATTTCCATGCATGTGACAATATCGAAGTGTTGCGGTTGTTCTAAAGCTATGGACTCCACAGTAATCTTGCGGTAATCAATATGATACCCGCTTTCCAACAAATGCAATTTGGCCACTTTAAGCGCTTTGTCGCTAAGATCAACGCCCGTAACGTGGGCACCTTGGGATGCCATACCTTCGGATAAGATTCCGCCACCACAACCAACATCCAATACAGTTTTGCCCTCTAATCCTCCAGACAACTGAGCGATATAATTGAGACGGAGTGGATTAATTTCATGCAATGGCTTAAATTCACTATTCGGATCCCACCAGCGGTGCGCAAGTTGACTGAATTTCTCGAGTTCCAGCGGATCGGCATTGATGCCGTCATTTTCCATATGTGTTCCCTCTTATTGTGCCTACAATTTCGGCGTTGCTTTGATACGTTTATACCAGAGTTCTGAACGGCGCTGCAGTTCAAGCGGATTGATCGTAGTTAACTCGCCGTCTTGCAGCAACATTTTACCATTTATCCAAACATGGCTTACGTGCTCCCGGCTTGCTGTATAAACTAAATGAGAAATTGGATTATAGCAAGGTGCCAGATCGATATCTGAGAAACTAATGGCTGTGATATCAGCAGCTTTCCCAATAGTTAAGGAGCCGATCTTGCCACCTAAGCCTAATGCGTTGGCACCATTTAAAGTAGCCATTCTCAGAGCCTGAGCGGCAGGCAGGGAATCAGCCTTACCGCTGGTTACTTTTGCGAGCAATGCAGCCTGGCGCATTTCCTCAAACATATCCAAACGATTGTTACTGGCAGCGCCATCCGTGCCTAAACCGACGTTAATGCCATGATTTAGAAAGGATGGAATGGGTGCGATGCCATTGGCAAGCTTGAGATTGGAAGATGGGCAATGCACAATATTGCAACCATAGTCTTGAACAAGTCTGATTTCCTGTTCAGTCAGATGAACCATATGCACAGCAATCATAGCCGGACCAAGTATTCCGAGTTGATGCAAACGTTCGATCGGTCGGATACCAGTTGATTCGAAATTGACGCGAATTTCATCCAGAGACTCGTGCAAGTGAATATGAATGGGCGTATTAAGCTGCTCTGCATAAGTCAAAATTCGATTAAATGCTTCATCGCTGACGGTATAAGGTGCGTGTGGCGCAAAGCAAAAAGAAATAAGAGGATGCTGATAGTATTGATCACGCAAGTCCATACCTTTGGCGAGATAATCATCCGTGTCACTCGCATAAGCAGTAGGAAAGTCAATAACGACAATACCGATTGCAGCCCGCATTCCTGAGTTGATGATGGCTTCGATACCGGATTCGGGAAAGAAATACATGTCATTAAAACAGGTAATGCCCCCTTTGATCATTTCAGCACAGGCCAGCTTGGTTCCATCGTATACAAATTGGGCGCTAACATGTTGGCGCTCAATTGGCCAAATGTGATCATTAAGCCATTCCATGAGCGGCAAGTCATCGGCAAATCCCCGTAAAAGCGTCATGGCGGCATGGGTATGGAGATTTATCAAGCCAGGAATCAGCGCATGATTATTTAATGTAACGGTTTGTTGCGGCTCGTAACGCAATTTAGCTTTAAGTGTGGGCAGGATATCTGTAATAATGCCATTACTGATAACAATTGCATGTTGAGTCAATATAACATTGTCCGGCTCGACGGGAATGATCCATTTTGCCTCGATGAGTGTGTCCGCCTGGATACGATCATTCATAATGACAGAAAATACAAAAAAGGCTCTGTAAATATTTATTACAGAGCCCTTCTTAAAGATTAAAGTTTTATGGCTTACTTCATGCCTTCAACATCAATATCGACACGGCGATCAGGAGCAAGACAATCTTTTAATGCTTGGCCATGTCCGTGGCAAGTATCACCTGTTACAGGCTCTGTTTCCCCTTTTCCTGAAGCAACAATTTTATTGGGATCAATGCCTCTTGAAATCAAGTGTGCTTTGACAGCATCTGCGCGACGATGAGAAAGCTTATGATTATAGCTATCGGAACCAATACGATCGGCATGGCCTACAACAGTAATACGATCATAGTGAAGACCTTTTATTCCATCAACAAATTCATTGAGTGTTTGGATACCATGACCTCCTGGCTTTAATTTCGCACTATCAAAATCAAAGAGTGCATCAGCCGAAAACGATACTTTTTTAGGCGCGGGAGCAGGTGGCGGTGGTGGCGGCGGTGCTGCAGCCTCTACTTTCTTTGCCAGATCAGGTTCGCATTCAGGAATAGCCATAGCTGGAGTCCAGTAGCCAGTATGCCAACATAAGCCGGTCGTATTCCTTGTGACCACGCCTCGATCATCGACACCGTAAGCTTCCGGTTTTTTTACTGAAAGATCTTGATCGACTAGTGACATTTGTGCCAATGCTGCACCAGAAAACAATACCGATACAAAGATCATTACAATGAGGGTATTTGGGATTGATATTTTCTTCATGCTGTTATCCTTTTAATGAAAGCTGCGACTCAAAATTTCTGCTACAGGTGACACGTGCAAAACCACACCACCTTTGAATATTTTTCGTGCCTCATTTTACTACTTCGAGATTATTAATGTTCGATTATCAGTTTGTTTGTTTATTTTAACATATAAAGTGTTGCTTAATTGCAACGGATATATGATATAAATCACAAATCCTAATTTCTCAAAATTAATTGCTCAATATTCGTGAAAAATACTTATAAGTTCATATTGTTAAAATTTCAATTTATAAAATTTCAAAGGTAAAGCATGACAATTGTTACCACATTACTAGTTCGAGATTTGAGTCGCAATTATGGCTCTTTTACTGCAGTGCATAATATCAATCTCGAATTGAAACGAGGAGAAGTATTAGGGTTACTAGGACCCAATGGAGCGGGGAAAACTACAACAATGCGGATGCTGACCGGTAACCTTGCACCCAGTACCGGAAGTATACAAGTTTGCGGTATCGATTTACTCACTAAACCGTTAGAGGCTAAAACACACTTAGGCTTCTTGCCCGAAATTCCACCGCTTTATCAAGATATGACTGTCGATGAGTTTTTACTATTTACTGCAAAGTTACACCATATCAAAAAACGCGACATTCAAACAAAATTAAATGAAGTAATAAAACGATGCGGTTTAAGTGAACGGCGCAGAAACTTGATTAGTACCCTGTCAAAGGGTTTCCAGCAGCGCGTGGGTATCGCACAGGCTATCATTCACAATCCGGATGTTATTATTTTAGACGAGCCAACTGTGGGTCTTGACCCAAATCAGATACGTGAAATCCGAAAATTGATCAGAGAATTGGGTAATTCTAATAGTGTAATTTTATCTACCCATATTTTGTCTGAGGTTGTGAATATTTGCGACAGAGTGCAAATCATACACAAGGGTGGTGTAGTGTTTGATGAGACCCTGGCAGCCTTAAAACAACAAGGTGCCAGCCTAGAAATGATATTTACACAACTTACCCAATGAATGATAACTAGCCTTTCGAGAAATAAAAAATGATTGTTACAATTATCCGAAAAGAATTAAAAATGCTTTTTGCTTCCCCCTTAGCGTGGCTGCTATTCGCCCTTATTCAGTTAATGCTCACGTGGATCTTGTTGGGGAGACTGGATGCATTCCTTGAAATACAATCACAATTGTTGCAAATCGCAAATCCTCCGGGTGTAACGGAATTAATAATTCTGCCAGTATTTGCGATGGCAGGGTTAGTGTTACTCATGGTTACGCCACTGCTATCTATGCGGTTATTAGCGGAAGAGCGTCGGAACCATACATTACCACTATTGATTTCTGCACCTATTTCCATCACCGATATTGTTATTGGAAAATTTTTTGGTCTGATGGCTTTTTTCTTAATGATTGTTGCTATGATCATCGTGTTGTGTATGTCATTATTGCTGGGCGGAAAACTTGATTTTGGTTTGATAATCAGCAACGTGATTGGACTGCTATTGCTTACTGCATGTTTTACTGCACTCGGTTTGTATATTTCCAGTTTAACGGTGCAACCAGCAGTCGCTGCAATAGTAACTTTAGGAGGATTATTAGGGCTGTGGCTTATCGATTTGGCTGCTGATGGAGGCAATCAGTGGTTGCAAGATATTTCGTTATTAAGACATTTCGAACGCTTTAATCAGGGATTAATCGACACGCTCAGCATTATCTATTTTATTTTATTCACAGCAACATTTCTGATCTTGACAATTCGCCGTCTAGATGGCGAACGCTTACAAGGTTAATTGCAATAAAATATGACCATTCTCAATAAAAAATTACGTCTGCACTATTTTTTGCATAATAGTGCATTTTTTATCTTGTTATTGCTGCTGGTTATATTATTGGGTTATTTGGCCGCACAGTACCGAATGCAGTGGGATATTAGTCAAAATGCGCGAAATAGTTTAAGTGAAGCAAGCGAAGAAATACTACAGAAGCTTCACGGCCCTGTTCACATAACAGCTTATGCAACTATGCAGGACGTGGAGGCAGGCAATATACGAAAAATTATTTCGGACTTTATCGCTTTATATCAGCGTCTGAAGCCAGATCTTTTACTAACATTCGTCGATCCGATCGAGCAGCCAAATTTGGCACATCAAGCAGGCATACAAATGAATGGCGAACTGGTAATTTTCTTTAATGGCAGACGCGAGCATGTTACGGTAATCAATGAGCAAGCATTTTCCAATGCGCTGATGCGCCTTGCGCGCGCAAAAGATAGATTGGTTGTGGCATTAAGTGGTCATGGCGAGCGTAAACTGGATGG
>CAADGS010000007.1 GCA_900696615.1 uncultured beta proteobacterium | reverse complement strand
TGTACATCGGGTCTGGCCCGGTACAGCCAGGAATGAAAGCGGTTGGCGGGATTGGCCATGCCGTTGCCTTGCAAAACTTCCAGGTCTTCATTAACCAGTAAAAGATTACTTGCACAAATTTCATCGAAACCCAGTCCCAGTCTTTGCGTTAAATAAGTGCCCAATTTCTCGCCACGTGCCGTAATCTGGCCCGCCAATCCTGAATCGTGCCCATTATCAAACAAAATCCGGCAGGTCAGCGCCAATTTCTGCTGCCGACTGTAATGTGTTCCTTGCAGATGAGCGTCCATCTGCATGAAAGATTGTTGGATCAGTTGATCTTTATCTAAACTAAATGTTTTATTGCTCATTCTTATCTCGCCTGCTTATATTTATTCTGAGCGTCAATCGACAGTCTCATCCTGATTGGAGGAAATAAACCGCTCTATGTCGCGCCGGTCACGTTTGGTTGGCCGGCCTTTGGTAAAAAACGGCTGCGGTTGCGTTTTTAAGCGGGCTGCCAATAATTCGCGCTGTTCACGGCTTGCATCGGTTTCGCTATAAAGCTGCTGTGCTTGTGGCGCAGAACCCCTTTTATTCGATAACGCCAGAACTTTGACCTCGTACTGAAATTTACCGATACGAATCGCCAACATATCGCCTACTGTCACTACTTTGGCAGGTTTTACCTGTTGATCGTTCAGTGTAACACGGCCACGCTCGACAGCCTCGGCTGCCAATGAACGAGTTTTAAAGAACCGGGCTGCAAACAACCACTTATCGATACGAAATTTTTCAGTAGCATCATTAGTTTGCATACCAACACTAATCCGTGAGCGTGGTTTCTACCTGAATCCGATTTTTCAGGGTCTTGTGTACGGGGCACTGATTGGCGATCTCCAGTAACCGTGTGCGTTGCTGATCGTTCAGATTACCCGTCAATTGAATGCTGCGTGTGATCCTGTCAATGAGTGGAGTCTGTTCCTCGCAGTTAGCGCAATCTTCTGCATGAATGCGGCTATGGTGCAATTTGACCTGAACAGCTTGCAAGTCAAGCTGCTTGTGATTGGCATACATACGTAATGTCATCGAAGTGCAACTCCCCAATGCAGCCAGCAACAATTCATAAGGATTCAAACCGAGATTGGCGCCTCCTAAGGCTACCGGCTCGTCGCTCAGCAAGCGATGAGATGGTGTCAGAATTTCACGTGTAAATTTTTTATCACGTTCGAGCACCACGACACTGCCCTGATCAATCGCCATAACGTCTGAGTCATCGGTTACATCGGCAGCCCGGCCAGCGCCTAGATAACGGTTGGCCCACGCTGATAAAACCTCCGCCACGTAGCGAGAGTCATCAGGATTGGATAACAAATGATCGGCGCGATCCAACGATACAAAACTCTTGGGGTGTTTAGCAGCAGTATAAATTCGTGACGCTTCGTCGATAGAAACCACATCATCCAATGGTGAGTGAAAAATCAATAGCGCTTTCTTTAACGACTCGATATGCGCAATAGAATTGTACTTTTCCAAATCTTCGACAAACTGACGCTGGATGCTGAAGCTTCGACCTCCCAATTCGACCTGAACCGATTGCTTGTTTTGTAATTCATGGTAGACATCGCTAAACAAATGCTTAACATGCGCGGCAGTAGCCGGCGCACCAATTGTCACAATCGCTTTTACCGACGGCAAATCCTGTGCGGCAGCCAATACCGCCGCACCCCCTAGACTATGGCCGATTAACAGAGCCGGTGCGGCATAATGCTGTTCGAGACGATTTGCGGCAGCAAGCAAATCCTGCAAATTGGATGAAAAATTGGTGCTTGAAAATTCACCTTCACTATTTCCCAGCCCGGTAAAATCGAATCGTAACACAGCAATTCCCAGATCGGCCAGCGCGCGCGCAATGCGTGCCGCTGCCAGATTATCCTTGGAACAGGTAAAACAATGTGCAAACAGCGCATACGATTTAACTACGCCTACGGGCATTTGCAGTATGCCCGATAATGACTGCCCATGCTGATTATTAAAACTGACTTTAATATTCGACACGGTTTATCTGTTTCCCCCTACCAGCGTATGCACTTATCTCTACGCAAATGAAATAGCAATCTAAATAAAATCCGTCGTCACATTCGCCCCGACCAGCAGAACTGCATCACCCTGAGTATAGATATGAAAATACCCACCATGCTCATCAATGCCATTATCCATCCAGCCACTGTCGCGCAATCCCACGATACGATCTCCACTGTTGCCGTGCACTCTCAGCGCATTGCCGTTATCCGACAAATTGAGCAAATCGTCAGCGGTTAAACTCAATGTATTGTCGCCAGTTCCGTAAAGACAAATTGTTTCAATATCCGTAATTTTGCCCGTAAGGTTTGTCAAATCCAGAAATAAATTCTCGCCGCTCAAGTGCAAAGCATCGTTACCGCTACCGCCATCAGCTAACTGAAAATTAAAGTCCGGTATCCAAATATTGTCATTTCCAGCATCCCCATGAAACACGTCCGCACCGCCACGACCAGTCAGCGTGTCGTTACCGTCGCCCCCTTCGAATCGTTCTGCCGCGGCGGATCCGACAAGGCTATCATCGGCAGGTGTACCTTGATAAACCGTCTCATCGACAAAATTGCTCCCAGAAATCACATAGCTGGAACCGGAGCTTTCACCGTTAGGATCTGCTCCAGGCGCGCCCAGAATCAAATCATCCAAACCGTCACCATTGACATCGCCTGCACTACTGACTGATCTACCCAAATCGTCGCCCGCTGCAACCCCTTCCAGGTAAAAACCAGCACCATCCAAGCTAGCAGGATCCAGTGTAGCGCTAAAACCAGAAGCTTTCCCAAGCACCACATAACTCCCACCGACGAAACCGACACCAGCAAGATCCGCATAGGGATTGCCAAATATCACATCATCATAACCATCTCCATTGATATCGCCCGCACTGCTCGCGCCACCCCCTGCGCCATCGAATCGGAAGCCATTACTGCCATCCAGGCCAGATAAATCAAAAGTTGCACTGAATCCGGAAGATTTACCAAACACCACATAGCTATATTTGAAACCATAATCGCTAGTATTGACAATCACATCATCAAAACCATCGCCGTTCACATCCCCTGCATCGCTAACAAGTAGCCCGCCGCCATCGAATCGGAAGCCATTACTACCATCCAAGCCCGATAAATCCATAGAGGCGCTAAAACCCTCAGCTTTGCCGAACAAAACATAGCTATTGTCGGAGTAATAACCCTTGGCACTTATAATCACATCATCATAACCATCGCCATTGATATCACCCGCACTGCTAACCGATGAACCGAAGTGATCACCGCTTACTCCAGCCAGATGAAAACCGTTGTTGCCATCCAAAGTAGATAAATCCAGAGAAGTGCTAAATCCCGAAGACTTACCAAACACCACATATACATCTCCGGAGCGATAGACATTATCCTCTGGAACCGGTGAAAACGGATCGAGAACGCCAATGATCAAATCATCCAAGCCATCCCCGTTAACATCACCTGCACTACTGACTTCATGGTGAGAAGCGTTAGGCGGCTTCTGAATCCAAGCGAAAACCGTTAATGCCATCGAGACTTAACAAATCGAGTGTCGCATCAAACCCTGAAGCACGCCCAAACACAACATAACTGACACCCGCTCCATTGCTGTAATCATAACCATAGCTTCCAGCCTCGGTAATGCGAGCACCAATAATTAAATCGCCATAGCCATCGCCATTAATATCTCCCGCGCTGCTGACGGACGTTCCCAATCGCTCGAATCCTCCCGTTCCATCCATCCGAAAACCATTACTGCCGTCCAGGCTGGATAAATTCATTGTGGCATCCATATCCGAGTCTTTACCGAAAACCACATAACTTGAGCCGGACTCAATGCCGTTGCTATCACTTGACGATGCTCCGATGATGACATCGTCAAAACCATCGCCGTTGATGTCTCCTGCACTGCTTACTGCACTGCCGGAAACATGGTAGGCATCCTCGCCATCCAGGCGAAAACCGTTTCTGCCATTAAGAGTCGATAAAATGTTGTGAGGTATTGTTGACATGATGGCACTCCTATTAAAAAAATTATTGGTACCAGTTACTAGTTAATTATGTGAATCCAGCAATCGATTCCGGTGTTAGACAAAAACTATTTATGCATATAAAAAAGTAAACGTAAACGTATTTCAAAATTCAATTGAAGCAGCCATCCGGTTACAAATGCGTTCACCTATGGTTATCAACCTAATTCGCACACTTCAGCAAACGACAAAATAGTCCGCAGCAGTAAATATATACATTAATATTACAAATTTTCAATCATCCACAAAACTTAGTAAAGAAAAATTGTGCTTAAAAACCATTAAGGTAATTTTTTATCTGAACGTAAGAACATTACCTACAAGATATAGACACCAGATTACAAAATCCAGCTATCATAGAAATAAGTCAGAAAAATCAGAAAGCCCGCAAACTAACTATCGCCATGCAAAAGGTGAGTGAATCGACGGCGCTAGGAACAAATCTTATCGCTTCTCTTTCCAATGAAAGAGATCCAATTTTCTCACTTTAGTCAGCCCGGAAAGATAATGTGGGTTAAATTATGCATGATTACACATAGTAAGGAATCTTTTATAGTTACTAACAAAATGAATACCGCCATTAAAATAAAAAAAATACTAACTGATATATTGGGATTAGGTGAACGGGGCAACTTCATGACAACAAATACAGTTTTACTAGGCAATATTCCAGAGCTTGACTCCGTTGCGGTGGTAGCCATTATCCTGGAACTAGAGAGAAATTTTGCAATTTCGATTCATGACGATGAAATAAGCGCTCAAACATTTCAAACCCTCGGTACTTTAATTAATTTTGTCGAAAATAAATTAACCGACAAAAAACACAATAGTGAAAAATTGCTCAAAGCTGATTAGTCAATTTAACGAAAATTCGTTTGTTTGTTGTATTCTCATTGCATTAATGCATAATCATAATTATTTGAGTTAACGGTATGGAGTAGCCTGTTGAAATTACATCTTGCAAATTTTGCCCACCAAAACGTTTTCACCGGGTATGGCGATAACTATGTGCAGATAAACCAAACGCGTTATGATAAAAGCCTAATTGTATTACCCGATTATCTTATTGACGAATGGCCGACAACACTTGTTTCGCAATTGGAAGTCCAACATTTTGAAAATCTTTTTGCACATACACCTGAAATCATCATCCTAGGCACGGGAAACAAGCTTCAATTTCCAAATCGTGCTTTACTCAATCATCTAGCAAAATTGGGTATTGGCATTGAAATTATGGATACAAAAGCTTGTTGCCGCACTTATAATATTTTGGCTGAAGAAGGGCGTCGAGTCGCAGCCGCAATAATAATAGAATCTTAGCCGCCTCTCTCGCCTGCCAAAAATCCACGCTCATACCCTAATTAACTTGCGGTTAACATAATCCGATTCTGATAGCATTTACTCTACTAAATAAATATGAGCACTCATAATCAATCCAGTGAGAAAACTAAAGTCTTAAAGTACACTAGAACAATGTGAAGTATGCTATAGTTTCTAGGCTAAAATATTAGATTTTCAAAAAAAATGGCCATGATATTTATGATTATGATAAATTCATGTTTCGAATGGTTAGTGTGTAACAACTGACTTCCTTAATAACTCATAATGGAGAAGTTAAAATGAAAAAATTTCTTATTACAGTATTTGCTTCGATATTTTTATTGGGCTCTACCGTTACGTTCGCAAGCGGAAACAAAGAATCTGCATTACCTCCTGTTTCAGCGCAAGACATTTTAAATAGAATGGCTTGTGAAGGTAAAAAAGACGGTGAAAAAATTAAAGATCGCGTCGACGGCGAAATGGTTACTTGTCCTGCAAAAATAAAGAATCCAAGACCAGGTGGACCGACAGCAGGCTCATCTTATTAATTAGCTTTTACTTCAGAGCCAAGCTGAAAAGTTTTTTGATGCAGTTTCAGCTTGGCACTTAACTGTTATCACTTACCATTATTTAACTCGATTCAGAGTTAGCTATTTCCTCTTAACAATCGAGAATCACCGTTATTAGTATTAGGTTAAGTCCCTGAAAATCCTATAAAACATAGCGTGCCAAATCTTCACTCTGCGAAAGATTTTTGAGACGCTCATCGACATACGATGCATCCACTACAACAACTTCTCCACTGCGCCTGGGTGCATCATAAGAAATTTCTTCCAGCAGTTTCTCCATAACCGTATGCAAGCGTCTTGCGCCGATGTTTTCAGTCTTACTGTTCACAGCATGAGCAATTTCAGCCAAACGTTTAATCGCATCACCCGTAAATTGCAGTTGCACACCCTCTGTAGCCAGTAGAGCTTCGTATTGACGCGTTAGACACGCATCCGTGTTTGTAAGTATTTGTTCAAAATCGCTAACACTCAGACTGGCCAACTCAACCCGGATTGGAAAACGTCCTTGCAACTCGGGAATCAAGTCTGAAGGTTTGGACATATGAAATGCGCCACTCGCGACAAATAGAATATGATCCGTTTTAATCATGCCGTATTTAGTCGACACGGTTGTACCCTCCACCAGAGGAAGCAGATCACGCTGCACCCCTTGCCGTGACACATCCGCACCTGCATTACTAGCTCGGCTGGCAATTTTGTCGATTTCATCCAGAAATACGATACCATTTTGTTCTACATTGTGCACTGCAGCCAACTTCAATTCTTCATCATTGATCATTTTTGCAGCTTCTTCTTCGAGAAGCATCTTTCTTGCTTCTCGAATTGTCATTTTACGAGTTCTCTTTTTTTCGCCGGTCATATTTTGAAACATCCCTTGAATCTGGGAAGTCAAATCCTCCATACCGGGAGGTGCAAATATTTCCATATTAGCGCGTGGCGCTGCTACTTCAATTTCAATTTCCTTTTCGTCCAATTCACCTTCTCGTAACCGTTTACGAAATTTTTGCCGAGTAATGCTGTCTTGGTCGTCCGCATTCAGATTCGTACCATAATCCCTGGCAACTGGAAGCAAGGCATCCAAAATCCGATCTTCTGCGCGATCTTCCGCCAACGGCTGTTTCTTCCGAGTCTCTCTTTCTCGTAACTCTTTAATTGCTGTTTCAATCAAATCACGAATTATCGAATCAACGTCGCGCCCAACATACCCGACCTCAGTAAATTTAGTCGCTTCGATCTTTATGAAAGGCGCGTTGGCAAGTTTAGCCAAGCGGCGCGCAATTTCTGTCTTACCAACTCCGGTTGGGCCAATCATGAGAATATTTTTCGGCGTTATTTCTTGGCGTAATGGATCTGCAACTTGCTGTCGGCGCCAACGGTTTCTAAGTGCAATAGCTACGGCCCGTTTTGCTGAATTTTGACCAATGATATGCTTATCCAGTTCGTGAACAATTTCTTGTGGTGTCATTTGAGACATGATTTAATTTCTGTGATTTGTGAAATAAACAATTTTTAATTTTATGATCGAAACTATTTTCAATCAGTCCTTGACTTACTTGATAAGAAGCAACTCAACTTATTTGGAGAGAGTTAATCGATCGTTTCTATAACATGATCCTGGTTGGTATAAATGCAAATATCTCCGGCGATTGTTAGTGCTTTTTCCACAATCTCCCGGGGTAGCAAGTTGGTATTTTCCAATAATGCGCGTGCAGCTGCTAAAGCATAAGAACCGCCACTTCCGATAGCGGCTAAACCCCACTCGGGTTCAATCACGTCTCCAGCGCCAGTAATGATCAAAGTCGCATCTTCATTAGCAACAACGAGCATCGCCTCCAGTCTGCGTAATATTCGATCGGTCCGCCAATCTTTTGCCAATTCCACTGCTGCGCGCATAATGTGTCCCTGATGGGCTTCCAGCTTGGCTTCAAAACGCTCAAACAGTGTGAAAGCATCTGCTGTACCACCCGCAAATCCAGCTAAAATCTTGTCGTGATAAAGTCTGCGGACCTTACGCGCAGTAGATTTAGCAACTACGGCGCCTAAAGTGACCTGTCCATCCCCACCCAATGCAACCTGACGGCCACGCCTAACTGATACAATCGTTGTCATGAAATTCTCTAGATTAACTTGTCACAAAATGCAATTATAGCCTATAAAACATTGGAAATTAGCGCTGAAAATGTAATCAGCTTTTTCGCTTGGCGCGAGGATGCGCTAAATCATAGACTTTTGTAAGATGCTGAAAATCCAGGTGTGTATAAACTTGTGTCGAAGTTATATGAGCGTGCCCCAGCATTTCCTGAACGGCCCTTAAATCACCACTGGATTGCAACACATGAGAAGCAAAAGAATGCCGCAACATATGCGGATGTACATTTTGACGAATACCTTGCATTCTAGCTCTCCATTTTAGTCGATAACTAATCGTGCGAGCACTGATTGCTCTACCATGTTGGGATAAAAAAAGCGCCGTTTCTCCGGGTCTTAATATCAGCGCACGTTGCTTAAGCCAAATTGCCAAAGCCTGCAATGCATACCCGCCAACAGGCACAACCCGGACTTTCCCTCCTTTACCCCAGACCCTTACCGTGCCTTCATCAACACTGATGTCTACAGGTTTAAGTTGTGCCAACTCAGCCAGACGAAGCCCGGAAGAATAAAACAATTCAAACATTGCGCTATCACGTGCCAACAAACAACTATCGGAGGGAAAAGCCAGCAATTGTCTGGCTTCATCAGGAGAAAGCGCATTGGGTAAATTCTGTGGAGACTTCGGTACACGCAAACCTATGCACGGATTATGCTGATAATGATGATCGCGAATTAAATAATCAT
Organism: uncultured beta proteobacterium; assembly: GCA_900696615.1. GTDB lineage: Bacteria > Pseudomonadota > Gammaproteobacteria > Burkholderiales > Nitrosomonadaceae > Nitrosomonas. Next base: position 5,663 of record CAADGS010000007.1, on the reverse strand, counting down.
AAAAACTTCGCCATGCTGACAGCATTCTCGCCAGACTTCGACCCGAAAGTCCTTTGCCATGTAGCTTCGCAATGACCTGACGGACATCTGAAGATTGAAGTTTTTCTAGATTTATTTCACCTGAATGGCTGAATAAAACGCGAATGTCGCGTGCATAATTTTTGCCTGTCAGAGACGACAAACGCCGTTCATAAAGCACATGATGTATAAATGCCGCTGATAATAACTCAGCTTTGCTGTTCATTGTTGACTGAGCTTTGCTGCTTTACATCGCTCGCAGCTTCTATCTGATCGTAGCGAACAATACCTGTACTTACAAGTTCTCCCAACCGCTTCAAATGAAGTGTTCCCATTTCCGGATAAAATCGTTCCACATCGGGACTACCAAGAACTAGTAAGCCAATGGTTTGCGCGGAATTCAGGGGGATCATGGCAAAAGAATTCAAATGGTCGGCGCTTTCACCGAACCACTGCTTGATTTCAGCAGCGATATGATTGCCACAGTATGGCTGCACCAAGCTCTCGGCAATCGTGCAAACATCCTCGCTCACAGAAGAAAATTCTATATTGCGCTCCCCGCTAACGGAAATATTCCACAATCGCAATGCAACGAGTGGAACGACAAAATCTTCCTTTAAACTGAAGTACAGCGCAGTTAAAAGTTCATCCAATGTGGAAACAGAAAGCAATGCGATCACTAACCGGTGCATTTTCTCGCTGATCGCATCATTCTCTTCACCGAAGCTTATCAACTCAAGCAACTTATCTTGCAAAACATGGTTTCTTTCCCTTAGAGAAATTATTTGCCGCTCATTGAGCGAAATCACTTTGTGATCCTGTGGATGAGAAATTTGAATATCCGCTAACAAGTCGGCGAATTCATTGAAGAATTGCGGATGTTCCTGTAAGTACTGCGCGACTTCTTCTGGTTTCATCATTCTTCCTTGCGTGATTATAAATTTATTTCACCTTCAAATACTGTCACAGCCGGACCCGTCATCCAGACCGGTTGATCGTTGCCTTGCCAGTTTATCGTTAATTCACCCCCTCGTGTGCTGACATTCACCTGCTGGTCCAGTAAACCCAAATTGATACCTGTCACGACTGCGGCACATGCTCCCGTACCACAGGCCAGGGTTTCACCTGCGCCACGTTCGAATACACGTAGTTTAATATGATTACGGTCAATCACTTGCATGTAACCAACGTTCACTTTTTTTGGAAAACGAGGATGACTTTCAATCAAAACACCTTCAGATTCCACCGGCGCACTTTCCACATCATGCACCACACGCACAGCATGTGGATTACCCATCGACACAACGCTTATGGTAACGAGATCATGCGCTATTTCTAGCAAGTAAGTCGGATCGTATCGTTCCGCGATGAAAGGAATTTTTTGCGGATCAAAAACCGGCTTACCCATATTGACTGTGACATCGCCACTGATTTCAAGCTTTGGGGATATCACACCGCTTAGTGTTTCAATACGAATTTCGTTTTTTTGAGTCAGACCATGGTCATGTACATAGCGAACGAAACAGCGCGCGCCATTACCGCATTGTTCTACCTCACCACCGTCGCTATTAAAAATACGATAACGAAAATCAGCTTGACCTGCCGATTTCTCAATCAGCAGAATTTGATCGCAACCAATGCCAAAATGCCGGTCTGCAAGAAAACGAAGTTGTTGTCTATTCAGATCGATGGATTGATTGATGCCGTCCAGAACAACAAAATCATTACCCAGACCATGCATTTTAGTAAATCTTAATTTCATCGACTAAACATTCCTTCATCCCAATTTCATAATTTTGACAAAGTCATCAAGTAATCATCCATGACAAACCCACCTCCAATATCTACTCTACTCTCACCCGTTATTTCGAAACCATAATGCAGATACGCCCGTATTGCCGAGTGATTGCGTTTATTAACCGTAAGAAAGAGTGAATTGAGGTTGTTTTGGTGCATAATGTGAAGAGCATCTGCAACCAGTATGGCACCGAATCCTCGACGGTGATGATCATAATGGATATATAGTTTGTCAATTTTTAGTTCATCAGGCTTTTTTGTGTGCATACAGCATGAAAAACCGATAATTGTATTGGAGAGAACTAGCTTTCTCCACCAAAAACTGGAATTCGTTAATTGCAGCGCAATAAGTTCTGGCTGGTAGCGTTGCGCCAGCATGTAATCGATTTGTTCTGCTGATATGATGCCTGTGTAATGATGCCGCCAGATGATACCTGCCAACATTGAAATCGTATTCACATCAGATTTCACTACTGGTGACACTGCCGGTATCATTTAAATTTGATTTACTATACACGTGTTAAAACACGTTATGATTTCTCAAAGATTAATCAGTAAAACATGAGCTTGAATTTCACTAAGAAAAACCTTAGTGCACGAGATAGAAACATCCCTGGTCGGAACTCTCGCGTTCAAATACTTCCGTCTTATTTAATGAGTAATTATTAAATCCGCTTTCTAAATTCGTTATTATGCGGATCGATTTCAATCTTGTCGCCGATCTCCACGAAAGCAGCTACTGGAATCTCGAATCCTGTTCCAGCAAGTCGAGCTGGTTTCATGATTTTTCCGGTAGTATCCCCGCGCACTGCAGGTTCGGTATATTCAACTTCACGCACGATCGTATTGGGCAATTCAACGGAAATAGCTTTGTCATTATAAAAAGTTACTTGGCAAACATCTTCCATACCATCGACCAGATAATTCAGCACATCCGTCATATTGTCCGCTTCGACCTCAATCTGATTAAAATCGGCATCCATGAATACGTAGAGTGGATCGGCAAAGTAACTGTAAGTACATTCTTTTTTATCCAGAACCACCATATCAAATTTTTCATCGGCCTTATACACGTTTTCCATCGTCGTATTGGAGAACAAATTTTTCAGCTTCATTTTAACAACAGATGCATTACGGCCCGACTTAGTAAATTCCGCTCGCTGCACGACCATAGGATCATTGCCAATCATTACGACATTACCTGAGCGAAGCTCCATTGCGGTTTTCATAGTTCAATTCCAAAATAATAAATAAAGTTAATGAATGTTGCTTTCATCAGCAACCACCTAGTTTATAAACGTTAAATTATAACTGATTCATACTAAACTGCACCAGATTGGAAGCTAGGTCATTTTGCTTTAATAACTGCGCTCTCCAGCGGCCGTTATAATGTTGCAAAGACCCAAGAACGGATATGAAGTTCATCCAAACACCATGATTTATTTCACCGATGCCATTCCAGCAAGACCACATTTCACGCAGCACAACCGCCAACTCTATCGTCATGTTCGAGCAATACAAATCCATAAATGCGTGCAGTTTTTTCCAATGCACACCTTCCGTTTGCGGATAAATATTCCAGATGAACGGGCTACCTGCCCACTGCGCACGTACAAAAGAATCCTCTCCCCGAACAAAATTAATGTCGCAGCACCATAACAAGCGGTCGTAATCGGTTTGTTCCATAAATGGAATAACATGAATAGTTAAGTACCCACACTTTAGCAAGGCGTTATTATGGAAAGAAGTCGGATCGAGCATGTCAGCAATCTTATCAGCCACCTTTCCTTGAGGCACGATTATTAGAATTGGCACTTTTGTCTGTGACAAAATTTGTATCAGTTTCTCGATTGGCGCCGAGTCATAACAAAACAATGACATGCGCAACTCATCCGGTTCACGGTCCGGTAAACCCTTGCGCTGTAAAAATTCCCGTTCAGCAGATGCATTAAAGGCTTGCCTTTGCGTGATCAATTTTTTTTCGCGTAACAATCCTCCCGTACCTTCCACAAAACCGGGGAAAAAGCATGTTTTGGTTAAAGCAAAACGGGGATGTGGTGACGGTATGGCATGATACTCGGCAACCCAAGGTTCAGCGCTGAGATATTCCAGATTGATCCAAACCGGTGGCTTATTTTTTTTTAGCATGGCGATCACATAGCTTTCGGGTAATTCGCAAGCAAAAGCTTCAATGACCACCTCCGCAGGTTCAACTGCTGCAAATGGTTTATGCCAGAAAAAAATTTCAATATCGTGCACGATTTGCCGCGAAGCATTGGGGTTAATCGCAGGTGCAATGACAGCAAAACTATTCAGATCATCAACCCACAACCGTACTGTTTGGTGATGTTCAGAGGCTAATTGCCTGGCTAGGCGCCAGCACACACCCATATCACCAAAATTATCGATAACCGTGCAAAAAATATCCCATCGGCGCTGCATTAAACGTATTGTTTACTGTTTAGTCGCTGTTGCAAAAAGATCATGCGTATCCGCATCAGTAATTTCGACTTCAATGAAATCTCCAGGTCGGCCTTCGATGGTTTTGTCGACATAAACCAAGCCGTCAATTTCAGGTGCATCGGCGCTGCTGCGTGCAATGATGCAATCCTCAGTCAATTCCTCGATCATCACGGTCATGTTTCGCCCAACTTTCTTGGCCAAACGCTCACAGCTGATTTCCGCTTGCAACTGCATAAAACGTGCGCGGCGCTCTTCCTTGATTTGTTCCGGCACCGGCTCGGGCAACAAATTTGCTGCCGCGCCTTCCACAGGCGAATACGCAAAACAACCGACGCGATCCAATTGTGCTTCCCGCAAGAAAGCCAGTAACTCTTCAAACTCGGTTTCGGTTTCGCCCGGAAAGCCGACAATAAACGTGCTGCGCAAGGTAATATCGGGGCAAATTTTGCGCCATTGCTCGATGCGCGCCAAATTATTCTCGGCATTGGCCGGACGTTTCATTGATTTGAGAATACGGGAATTGGCATGCTGAAAAGGGACGTCGAGATAAGGCAATATTTTTCCTTCCGCCATCAACGGAATCACCTCATCAACATGCGGATAAGGATAAACATAGTGTAACCGCACCCAAACTCCCAATGATCCCAATGCCTGCGCAAGCTCGGTCAACCGGGTTTTTACCGGCCTGCCTTGCCAAAATCCTGAGCGGTATTTGAGATCCACGCCATAGGCACTGGTATCCTGAGAAATGATCAGCAGTTCTTTTACACCCGCGTTCACCAGATGTTCCGCTTCCTGCATCACTTCATGAATCGGCCGGCTCACTAAATTACCGCGCATCGAAGGAATAATGCAAAAAGTGCAACGATGATTACACCCTTCGGAAATCTTTATATAGGCATAGTGCCTCGGCGTTAAGCGGATGCCCTGCGGCGGTATCAAACTCGTAAATGGATCATGCGGTTGCGGCAAATGCGCATGGATCGCCGACATGACTTCCGGCAACGCATGCGGGCCAGTAACCGCTAAAACCTGGGGATGCGCTTTTTTGACCACATCGCCATCTTCTTTGGCACCCAAACAGCCTGTGACAATGACCTTTCCATTTTCAGCCAATGCTTCACCGATGGCATCGAGAGATTCTTCCACCGCACTATCGATAAAACCGCAAGTATTAACCACCACCAGGTCGGCATTCTGGTACGAAGGCGATATTTCGTACCCTTCGGCACGCAATTGTGTCAGGATCTGTTCGGAATCTACCAGTGCTTTGGGGCAGCCCAAAGAAATAAAGCCAACTTTTTGCGACGTTTGTTTGGATGACATGTAAAAATAATTAAATAAAGCTAAGATGTAGAGTTGAGTGAAAATGCAATTTTATCCGA
>CAADGS010000006.1 GCA_900696615.1 uncultured beta proteobacterium | reverse complement strand
TGGCGTTTCATTCCAACCTGAATAATGGGACGGTTCGTAGGTGCTTGCGATGGAAGCCAAAATTCATACATTGCGCCACTACCACCAAACATATTCCGTGCACGGATATCAAGCTTCTCACCATGACCATGCGTATAGAAATACAGTGCACTCGCCACGGACCATTTGCTCATGCCAGCGATAATGGGATCTATGCCACTCTGCTTTTTTAAGTCAGTTGCAATACGTTCGATTTCGGCAGATGTTTCCTTCCAGAAATAATGTTCAGTGAACATAGGGTATGTTACACCCGGTATACCTAACACGACATAGTGTAATACCAAGGCATAAACGAAAACACAAGTAATAATAGTCAACCGCCAGCTTGCAATGACACGTCTCGCAAAAGTGCTCAGATGATCGGCTTGACCCATCAACCAGGCAATAGTAGGCAATATTGCAAGCCAAATCGGACCCGTCCAATGAAAACGCGGTGCATCGAACGTACTAATAATAAAAAAAATAAGCAGTGGTATACCGGTAAAAATCTGAACGAATAAATGACGCCTGCGTTCAATCGATTGATTTCTAAAATTAGTGAATGAACATAAAGCATTTGCCGCGGCAAAAAAGCCAACGGGCGTGAGCAAGATCATGATATGAGCGATTAAATAATGGACTGAGAACCGATACTCATCAGCCAATACACGATTGGACTGAAATGCAAAAGATGCCCAATCATTTTCGTAATTCCAAATGATCACCGGTGAAAAAAACAATAATGCCAAAAATGCAGCAAGATAGGGATGAGGACGAAGCAGCCAACGCCGTGCTACAGGATCGATAATGACAAATGCCAGTGCGGCAATACCCAATAATCCCAAAGTATATTTGGATAACATTCCTAAGCCAAAAGCGATACCTACTCCCAACCAAGCTGCACGCCGGTCGGCAATTAACATGCGTTCCATATAGTAAAGAAACGCCGCCCATGCTGCAACTAAGGGAGCATCGGGCGTCATCAATAAACCAGAAGCAAAGGTAAAAGGAAAAATCGCTACCAGTAATACAGTGCGCATCGCAGTGGATTTGTCGTACAGATTTTGCGCCAAGGCATACAGATACCCCATTGCTATTAAGCTACAAACAATCGCGCCAATGCGTACACCAAATTCATTGTGTCCAAGAATCGCTGTACCTATCCAGATTAACCACGCAACCATTGGCGGATGATCATAAAAACTGAGAGCCATATGCTGGGCATACTGCCAATAATAGGCTTCATCGGGAATCAATTGCGCTAAGCCGAAATAAACCAATCGCAACGCTACTGCAAACAACACGATACCAATTGCTGCCGTACGCCATCGAATATCTCGTGAAGGCAAATCTGTTTCATTGGGAAAAACATAAAATGCCGAGCCCAAATAGTTCACGACTGCAGTAGCAATGATAGCTGGGAAAATAGCCAGGAAAGTTGGCACATGCCAGACATAAATCAATAATGCCAGTACACCACCTCGCAGGAGTAACGCAAGTGCACCAACTGTCAGGAAACGGCCAAACTGCAGCCACTGAAGATTGCCTGAATGATGGTCGCGAAATGACCATTTCGAATTTAGCGCATAGTTAGTAGTCGCTGCGACAAAGAAGCTGACAAAGTGAGCCAGTGCAAGTCCGGCGTTATTGTTAATCATCCATTGAAAAACAATCGCATCAACCAATACACCCAGTAAACCAACCACAGCAAAACGACCTGCTGTATTAAGCGTGACAATTCCGCCAGCCAAGGTTAGTAGCCGGTGGATGTAAGCCCGTTGGTGCGCGAAAGATAACTTGGATTTTCCGTGTGTGCGATCATGAAAACAAATCGGGATTTCCGCGACACGAATTTCTCCGTGATGCGCCATTAATAATTCGAGAAGAATTTTATAGCCATGTGCATTGCCTGAGATTTTAGCAGCTAAATCACGGCGAAACGCGAAGAACCCAGAAGTCACATCGTTAACATCGCAAATCGGGCGGGCGATCCAACCACCGATTCGCGATAACAGTTGCCGGTGCAGTGGCCAATTTTCTGTTCTACCCCCTGCAACATAGCGACTGCCGATGACTACATCATATTCGCCATCGATTACTGGCCTGACAATTGCCGATAAGTATTCTGGCGGATGGCTTAAATCGGCATCCATGACAACGATGACATCGTTGCGGGCTGCTGCTACACCAGCCAAAATTGAAGCGGTTAGATCGGGTTTTTCCAGCCGTTCAATCAAATGCACATTGGCTCGCTTTTCCCAAGCACGCACTTTTTCAGGTGTGCCATCGCTTGATCCGTCATCAACAAAAATGACTTCAAAACTTTCTGCTTTAAAATCAAGTGCGAATAACCGTGTTAAGAGTAAATCGATATTCTCGGATTCATTCAGCGTGGGCACTACAATGGAAAACTGGGTCATGTAGTTCCACAGGGTTAAAATTGACAATGAATATAAGGTGGCATGGCTTTACTTTTGTTGTTTTTGGTATTTGCTCACCGCTTTATTATGGTCCGCCAAACTATTTGAAAATTCGGATTCTCCGTTGCCTTTTGCTACAAAGTACAATGCATCCGTTTTGGCAGGGTTAAGTGCTGCTCGGATAGACGCTAAACCTGGCAACGCAATCGGCGTAGGCGGCAAACCAGCGCGAGTATAAGTGTTGTATGCTTGATCCGCAAGCAGATCTTTTTTGCGCAAATTACCATCAAATTGTTCACCTAATCCGTAAATTATGGTGGGATCAGTTTGTAATCGCATACCTTTACGCAATCGATTAATAAACACACCCGCAATGAGTGCGCGATCATTTTCAATAGCCGTTTCTTTTTCTATGATGGACGCAAGGATGAGTGCTTCGTAAGGTGTGGCCAAGGGTAAAGATTCGGTGCGTAATGCCCAGCTGGCTTGCAGATGATTCCGCATAGCACGATAGGCGCGCCGCAAAATATCGATATCGCTATCTCCTTTTATAAAATAATAAGTATCGGGAAAAAATAACCCTTCAGTGGCAGTTTCTTCCGCACCTATTAGCAGAAGCAACTCGTGGTCACTCAGATTGGCAGTAGTATTTACTATGCCCGGATGTTCATTTAGAACTTTTCTTAATTGTGAAAAGGTCCAACCTTCAATGAAGGTTATTTCGTTTTGTTTAGCATCGCCTTTTGTTAGGTATTCTAAAAGCGCTATTTGTGTAATATTTTCAGTTAGCTGATAATCACCAGCTTTGATCGCTACATCTCGATTCAGATACCGTGCCAGCAGGATTAGCGACCACTTGGTGATCAGTACATCATCATCCTCGAGTTTCTGTGCAACTTGTTTTAAATTGATGCCGGGACGTATGGAGAGTTCATAAGGTACATAAGGAAGCGTAATTTTGGAATGAATGTGCAGATAGAGCCATCCAATAAGTAAGATGATCGTTAGTGTGGCAATAAAGAGAAGGCGTAGTAGCGTGTGCATGCGCCAGATAGAGAAATTTTATATTCTACGGAAAACCAGTGTTCCGTTAGTTCCCCCAAACCCGAAGGAATTTGACAAGGCAACTTTGATATTCATTTCTCTTGCCGTATTAGGAATATAATCCAAATCGCATTGTGGATCCTGATTGACCAGGTTGATAGTGGGCGGAGCGACTTGATGATGAATTGCCAACACTGAAAAAACTGCTTCAATTCCACCTGCAGCACCAAGCAAGTGACCAGTCATTGATTTTGTGGAATTAACAGCCAGTTTACTTGCATGATCACCGAAACAACGCTTAACAGCAACGGTTTCAGCAATATCGCCTAACGGAGTGGATGTACCATGTGCATTGATGTAATCCACTTCGCTGGCATTCATTCCTGCATTCTTGAGTGCATTGGCCATACATCGTGACGCACCTTCGCCATCATCGCATGGTGCTGTCATATGGAACGCGTCGGCGCTCATACCGAAACCAACTAGTTCAGCATAAATTTTTGCACCACGCCGCTTAGCATGTTCCATTTCTTCCAATACCAGAATTCCGGCGCCTTCACCCAATACAAACCCATCCCGATCTTTATCCCAGGGACGACTTGCGGATGCAGGATCGACATTGCTGACTGATAAAGCTTTTGCAGCGGAAAAACCTCCTATCGCTAGCGGTGTAACGCATGATTCCGCCCCACCACATATCATAATATCTGCGTCACCATATTCAATCATGCGAGCCGAATTACCAATACTATGCGTAGCCGTAGTACAAGCAGTCACAATAGCTATATTGGGACCCTTATATCCATACATAATGGATAAATTGCCTGCAATCATATTGATAATTGTGCTAGGTATAAAAAAAGGCGATATTTTGCGTGGACCACCTGCATGATATGCCTCGTCGGTATTCTCAATCATTGGCAAACCACCGATTCCCGAACCGATATTGACGCCAATTTGCTCTGGATCAAGATGTGTAATATCTTCAATACCCGCGTCTTTTACCGCTTGAATCCCGGCGGCCATGCCATAATGAATAAAAGTATCCATTCTGCGCGCTTCTTTGACCGATAAATATTGGTGAATATCAAAATCTTTGACTTCGCCCGCAATTTGTGAGGCAAAACTGGACGCATCAAAACGAGTGATCTTGGTAATGCCGGATTTACCGGCAACAATATTCTCCCAAGCGCTTGAAACTGTATTGCCAACAGGGGATACAATACCTAACCCCGAAACTACCACCCTACGTTTGAACAAAATAACTCCAATTATTTTACTTAAAAACAGAAACTAATTTGTATGCGCTGTGACGTAATCAATCGCTTCCTGGACGGTATTAATTTTTTCTGCCTGCTCATCGGGTATTTCACATTCAAATTCTTCTTCTAATGCCATCACCAGTTCGACTGTATCGAGAGAGTCTGCTCCGAGATCATTGACAAAAGAGGATTCATTTTTTACTTCTGCTTCGTTAACACCAAGCTGTTCAGCTACGATTTTCTTGATACGCTGCTCTATATTTTCCATCTAGATACCTTCCTTTTCAGGTAAGAAAAATCAACGAATTCTAACAAATTTTATACTTTAGACAAATCAGAACATGATTGCCAGCTTATTATTCCATATTTAATTTATTTTAAACATGATCATACGATTCTAATAACTAATAAATTTTTGTGACCAATAATTCTTTCCTCTAGTTTAATGAAAATAAGCTTCACACTAATCCATATACATTCCACCATTGACATGAACAGTTGTACCCGTAATATAACCTGCTGCAGAAGAAGCCAGAAAAGCAACTGCTGCGGCAACATCTTCCGGTCGGCCTAATCTACCAAGTGGAATATGCTGAATTAAACTTTGCTGGTGTTCATCGGTAAGCGAGCGAGTCATATCGGTATCAATGAATCCAGGAGCTACACAATTTACCGTAATATTGCGGCTCCCTACTTCGCGTGCCAAAGATTTACTAAAACCAAACAACCCTGCTTTGGCAGCAGCGTAATTAGTCTGGCCGCTATTGCCCATTGCACCAACTACCGAAGAAATATTGATGATACGGCCATAACGCGCTTTCATCATGGCACGAAGTACTATCCGGCATAGTCGAAAAACTGATTTTAGGTTGGTTGCTAAAATATCATCCCATTCTTCGTCTTTCATACGAACCAGCAAATTGTCACGTGTAATGCCGGCATTATTAACCAGAACTTCAATTTCACCAAGTTGCTCACGAATGATTTGCATGACCGTGTTAATTTGTTCACCATCATTAACATTCATTGTGATACCCATACCTTTGATACCCGCTTTTTGCAGGTATTGGCTAATTGCACGGGCACCGCTTTCTGTGGTTGCCGTCCCAACTATTATTCCACCTTGCTGACCTAACTTTAACGCGATAGCTTGCCCAATACCACGACTGGCGCCTGTCACCAGTGTTACTTTATTTTCCAATACCATATCTCCATACAAAGAACCATGACTGTAAGTAGCAAATGCGTAGTGACGATTAACTTAACCTGACAGTCTGCTTGAGTGCATCACTATCCATTAACGATACATGTTGTAAATTTTGATCAATTCGTTTGTTGAGTCCTACCAGGACCTTTCCAGGCCCGCACTCAACAACATGAGTTATTCCGGCAGCTGCAAAAGCGTGAATTGTATCAACCCACTTTACAGGGCTTACGAGTTGTTGAATCAAGATTTCTTTAATGGATGCAGCATCTAAGTGTGGTTTTACATCGGCATTATGCAAAATCGGGATTTTTGGAGCTTTCAGTACAATAGTTTGCAACTGCAGTTGCATGCTATCAGCGGCCGGCTTCATTAATGAGCAATGAGACGGAATACTCATCGGCAACATAATCGCCCGTTTTGCTCCTTTTTGTTTGGCCATCTCAATGCCTTGTAATATGGCATTTTTGTGGCCAGCAATAACAACTTGGCCGGGTGAATTGAAGTTAGCCGGTTCCAGTGATTCTCCTGTTCGTTGCCGGGTAACATCATGACAGAGAGATTGAATGACTCCATCTTCCAAACCAAGAATTGCCGCCATCCCACCGATTCCTTCCGGTACCGCATGCTGCATGACTTGAGCACGAAAGCGAACTAGCGCTAGTGCATCGGCGAAACTAAGCACCTCCGCTACCACTAATGCAGTATATTCGCCTAAGCTATGTCCAGCCAACATTGCGGGTTGACAACCTCCTAAACTGGTCCATGCGCGATACACAGCAACACCAGCTATTAACATCAAGGGTTGCGTATTGATGGTGAGATTGAGGTCATCAGAAGGGCCATCATTAACCATAGACCAGAAATCTTGTTTAAGGATATCGGAAGCTTCTTGAAACGTTTCCTGGATAACAGGTAGACCCGAATATCCATTCATCATTCCAACTGATTGAGACCCTTGTCCCGGAAATACAAATGCAAATTTCATAACTTACCAGCGCATAAGCACTGCTCCCCATGTAAAACCACCGCCAACGCCCTCTAATAACACCAACTGACCTGGATTGATCCGGCCATCCCGTACCGCGATATCTAAAGCGAGCGGTATCGATGCGGCAGATGTATTGCCATGTTTGTCAACGGCCACAACCACTTTATCCATTGGTATGCCGAGTTTTTTTGCTGTGGATTGGATGATGCGTATGTTTGCCTGATGAGGAACCAGCCAGTCAATATCCGCTGCTTCTAAATTATTTTGTGATATAGCTTCTTGTACAACTTCTTCCAGTACCTTGACTGCAAATTTGAAAACGGTGCTCCCTTCCATATTGATATACGGATCGCCTTGTACTTTACCGCCGCTGATACTTCCAGGCGCAGACAAAACATTGCTGTAGCTACCGCTGGCATGCAGGTGGGTAGACAATATACCCGGATCATTGCTTTGCGAAAGTATCACTGCGCCAGCGCCATCCCCAAACAAAACACAGGTGCTGCGGTCGTTCCAGTCGATGATTTTAGAATAAATTTCAGTGCCAACCACTAATGCATTGCGGCACTTACCTGAGCTAACAAACATATCCGCTGTTGCCAGCGCATAGACAAAACCGCTGCAAACGGCTTGGACATCAAATGCCGGACAATTTTCTATACCTAGCTTATTTTGCAATATACATGCAGTGCTAGGAAAAATCATGTCCGGTGTGGTCGTGGCAACTATGATGAGGTCGATGTCTTTGTTACTGATTCCTGCCGCATTCATGGCATTCTGACTGGCATATAGCGCCAAATCGCTGGCAACCTGATCATCTCTTGCAATGTGGCGTTGCGTAATGCCAGTACGCGAGCGTATCCAATCATCGCTGGTATCCACCATACTTTCCAAATCTTGATTGGTGAGAATCTTTTCTGGCAAATAACTGCCGGTACCGGTGATTTTTGAATACATTATCTAGTCACTGCTTGTGCAGATGTTTGGGAATGATGAGAAAGCTCGGATACGCGCTCGCTGATACGACGCAGCATCCCGCCGCGTACTTCATCCGCTGCACGCTTAATGGCAAAACCAAATGCATAGTTATCAGCAGAGCCATGACTTTTAATTACAATGCCCCGTAATCCCAAAAGACTTGCACCGTTATAGCGGCGATGATCGACCCGGTGCTTAAAAGAATTGATAACCGGCATTGCGACAACGCCGGCTAATCTAGTCAGCCAATTACGCTTGAATTCCTCGCGTAAATAAGTTGCCAGCATTTGCGCCAAACCTTCGGAAGTTTTTAAAGTGATATTGCCCACGAAACCGTCGCAAACCACCACATCGGTTGTTCCTTTATAAATATCGTTGCCTTCGACATTTCCATAAAAATTAAGCCCGCTTTGACGTAGCAATTCTGCCGCCTGCTTTACAACTTCATTGCCTTTGATCTCCTCTTCGCCGACATTGAGCAAACCAACACTTGGGGAAGGTTTGTCTTCTACAGAAGATACCAAGGATGCACCCATAATTCCAAACTGAAACAAATGCTCTGCCGTACAATCGACATTGGCACCTAGATCTAACACATAGGTATGACCGGCAATGGTCGGTAATATAACCGCAAGTGCGGGTCGATCCACACCGGGTATGGTTTTTAATACAAATCGCGAGATCGCAAGTAATGCCCCGGTATTTCCGGCACTAATACAGGCTTGTGCTTCTCCCGTTTTAACCAAGTTCAAGGAAACACGCATAGATGAATTTTTTTTCCAACGCAAGGCCAATGCAGGCGATTCATCCATGCCGACAACCTCATTGGCGGAATGCAATCGCAGTCTGGGGCTTAGTTCTGCTTTCGCTGCGCGTAATTCTGCTTCAATCACATCGGGAATACCGACTAGGATTATATTGGCTTCCGGGTCATGACGAAGATAATCAATCGCAGATGGAACGGTGACATGGGGACCATGATCGCCCCCCATACAATCTATTGCTACTGTGATATCCAATTGAATGCTCTTTTAGCTGTCGGAAATTTTCAATACGCCATGTAGCAACAAATTACATTATTAATCGTTTTTTGTATCAATGACTTTTTTGCCACGATAATATCCATTAGGACTGATATGGTGACGTAAATGTACTTCTCCCGTACTTGGTTCTACGGCCAGTGGAGGATTCTTAAGAAAATCATGCGAGCGATGCATGCCACGCTTTGATGGAGATTTCTTATTTTGTTGAACAGCCATGTATGAACTCCTTAAGTTTATTTAATCTTCTTGAATGCTGCTAATGCTTTGAATGGATGTGACAAGTTCGATACATCTATTGAATTGTTCTCATTAGATAGCAGTTTATGCATTTTACACATCCCATCGGGATGACGGGATGAAATTGATAAACTAAGAATAATTTCTTCTTCTATCAAACTCCACACATCCAGATCAGGCACAGCCAAAATCGCATCCATTGTATCGTCTTCGTTATTTCGATCAAGCTCCGCTTCATTCTCAGTCAATAGCAAAAAAGTCTGCAGATCTATATTTTGAACTAACTTATCAAGGCAACGCTGACAACAAAGATTGATCGTACCAGTAATTTCTAAGCACAAAATAGGCTTGTTGTTATCATCAAAGTAACCGCATATTTGATAGGTTACTTCACCCGCATGATCATACAATAAATCATGAAGACGAGTTAGCTCGAGCAACGGGATTTTATCACGACGTATCCCCGCATTCCGGACAAAATCGAGGGAATCTATCACAAATCGTACAGACATAAGGCGCGCATGTTATATTTTTTGTTTTTAAGTGTCAAAAAATAGAAGGAAATTTTGAAAATACAACTCAATGCTCAGAAAATCGTTTTGGGATCAAGTTCAATTTATCGCAAAGAACTGCTTCAGCGTCTGCAAATACCATTTGTAACAATGAATCCTCACATCGACGAAACTGCTTTAAGCAATGAATCGCCGCAGGAGACCGCTCTGCGGTTGGCAGAAGCCAAAGCCCGCGACGTAGCCCGGAGTTTTCCGGATTCATTGATTATAGGTTCTGATCAAGTTGCGGTATTGGGTCATTTACGTCTCGGTAAACCGCTTAATCATAGCAATGCCATAAAACAATTACGAGCGATGCAAGACAAGGAAGTCATATTCCATACTGCGCTATGCTTATTTAATAGCGCCACCGGAAATGTACAATCCCAGTCTGTGCCTTATTGTGTAAAATTTCGCCGACTTAGCGACCAGCAAATCGAGAATTACTTGCTTAAAGAGCAGCCTTATCATTGTGCGGGAAGCGCAAAATCCGAAGGCTTGGGCATTGCGCTCATTGAGCGAATGAACGGAGACGATCCGAATGCATTAATCGGACTGCCCCTCATCGCTTTAACCGACATGCTGGCACAAGAAGGCGTAAAGCTCTTCTGAATGAAATACAACTAAAAAAGCTTTTAAATTGCCAATATGAGAATATAATGCGCAATATAAAATAATTATATATTTTATGTGAAACACTCACTGTTTATGATGAATGCTGTCAGGAAATATTCCAAATACCCGGTTGTCATGATATTGATTGTATGCATGCTGACTAATGGGCTGAGTTTATCCTTTAGCAGTGAAGTGTTTGCACACGAATTGGATCACATTTATCAGAAGCTTCCTGCTGATCCTGCAACGCATTTGGAAATGCACCGAAACATTATGTCACAAGAAGGTGTCGATCTCGATACAGCAACGCATTCATGCTTGCACTCAGCAGGACAGTATCAGCCTTTTTTCTTTAATTCCATTCCGCAGATACCAACCCAGGTAACAACTGAAACGTTAGTTGTATTCCTATCATCATTCATTCCGGAAACAATTCCTGACTTGCTCCTCCGTCCCCCTCGAGTTATTGCTTAAGCAAAGTTTTAGCGGTGTTTGTTTTATGGATTGCTTTCTTGATCCGCAATACCATCGAAACAAGCCAATTCAAGCCTAGCTTGTGACTGTGTTAGTAGCTAGGCTTAAAAAAAGCACACGGAGAAAATTCATGAAATTGAGCGATTTATCCATAGCGTCAGGCTATCGGATATCGTTAACATTACCAACTATATCATTAGCCGTTTTTTTGCTAATGGTTTTTAGTCTGCAGCTAAAGGCTGAGTCGTATTCATTTACTATATTTACTCATGCACAAGAAAACGACAGCGGCCCTACGGATTTAATTGCCCTAGAAGAGAAAGTCGATCTTACTTTGCGTGATGCAGTTAATCTTGCTTTGTTACGCAATCCTGAGTTGGCGGCATTTGCCAGGGAAATGCGCGCTTTGGAGGGTGTAACCCTCCAAGCAGGTCTACTGCGTAACCCGGAATTCTCGGTCAATGTCGAAAACGCCGGAAATATTCAAAAATTACGCGGCGATATCAATTCACCCGAATCGATCGTGCAAGAAGTAACCCAGCAGGTCACAACCATTAGGATCGGTCAGTTAATCGAATTGGGCGGTAAGCGCGCCGCCCGGATTAGTGCGGCCCGGTTGGGCGAAGAGCTCGCTGCTATGGATTATGAATCACGGCGTATAGAAATCATGGCGAGGGTGGCAAACTTATATACCGATGTATTGGCTGGTCAGGAAAGGCTTAAATTGGCCGAGGAAACTAAACGCCTTGCGCAAAATGTAGTGGATACGGTGACATACCGAGTACAGTCGGGCAAGGTGCCACCCATTGAAGAAACCCGAGCGAAAGTAGGCTTATCCACTGCGAACATTGAGTTTGAACAAGCGCAACGTGACCTGGTTTCAGCTCGCAAGCGACTGGCTTTGATGTGGGATAGTGCCGCACCGCAATTTGATAAGGCCCTGGGCGTTCTGGAAATTTCGGTTGCACCCCCGGATTTTCAAATGTTACAGGAGCGTGTAATAGATAATCCGATGGCGCTCCGTGCCATGAAGAATATCGAACATCGCAAGGCGCTACTTGAGGTAGAGCAAACCCGTCGCATCCCTAATCTGACCGTAAATGCCGGTGTCGTGAATTATGCGGTAGTGGGCGGCAACACCGCTATAGCGAGCGTGGTGATCCCCCTACCGATCTTTGACCGCAACCAGGGCAATCTCAAAGAAGCCCATCATCGGGTTAGCAAAGCTGAAGATGAACGAATGATGATGGAATTGCGATTAAAAACCGAGCTGGCGCAATCGTATGAAGCTATGTCGGCGATATGGAATGAAATCAACATCTTACGCGATGAGATTATACCGGGCGCCAAAAGTGCTTTTAGCGTGATGCGCAGAGGATACGAACTAGGCAAATTCGGTTTACTAGAACTACTCGATGCACAACGTGTACTGTTTCAGAATCAAGTGCTCTATGTTCGCGCACTGGCGAACTACCAACGGTTGGTCAATGATATCGAAAGGTTGATTGCCGCACCACTTGAAAGTCTGACAGGTGCTCGCGGCACTACAAAAACAATAAGGAAGAAAGATGAATAAAGCTCGATTGATACCCATCCTAATCGTGATTGCCGTGGGAATAGTATTGGGTGGATTGATTCTAATGTTGGATAAACCTTCTACGGAGGCCACCGGATATACCGGTTACGATTCCAGTGAGAAATCTCAAGAACTTGCGCCAGATACCGGGCCAAGGAACGGCAAGCTTTTTACGAGCAATGGTTTTAGTGTGGAATTGACCATCTTTGAAAAGGGTATGCCACCGCAATTTCGCATTTATCTCTATGAAAATGGTCAATTGCTGCCGCCATCCGCTGCCTCGGTCAGTATCACACTGACCCGATTGGGTGCGCCCGTGCAATTTTTTAAATTCACACCCGAAGCGGATTATCTATTAGGCGATCAAGTAGTGGAAGAGCCCCATTCGTTTGATTTGGCGATTGTCGCGGAGCGCAATGGTCAAACATTTCGCTGGGGTTATAGTCAAATCGAAGCACGGCTGGAAATGAAAGATGCAATGCTGAAGACGATCGGCGTTGAAATCGAAACGGCCGGACCAGCAATCATCAAATCCACGCTCAAACTGCCGGGAGAAATCGTGTTTAACCCGGATAGGATTGTGCAAGTAGTGCCGCGGCTGCCTGGCGTGGTTATTGCGGTGAATTATGAGCCGGGGCAAATGGTACAAAAAGGCCAAGTGTTGGCGGTTATCGAAAGCCAAATGCTGGCCGATTTGCACAGTCAGTACCTGGCAGCACAGCGAAGATTAGCGCTGGCGCGAACCGTTTATCAGCGGGAAAAACAATTATGGGAAGAAAAAATTTCCGCCAAGCAGGATTACTTGGCTGCGGAATTGGTATTAAGCGAAGCTAAGATTGCCGCCGATCTGGCTTCCGAAAAATTGCGCGCATTCGGTGTACAGCCCAAATTGGGTTTACAAGCCAAAGACCTGACCCGTTACGAAATCCTCGCACCTATTTCCGGGCTCATCACAGCTCGGTCGATTGCTCTGGGCGCGGTACTCAAAGACGATGCAACGATTTTTACCGTTGCTGACATGTCGACAGTGTGGACGGCGGTTACAGTTTATCCAAAAGACCTCAGCATCGTCAGAGTTGGCCAGAAAACCCGTGTCAAAGCTACCGCGTTTGACGTCGAAGGTGAAGGCATAGTCACGTATATCACCACGTTGATTGGGGGACAAACGCGCACCGCGACGGCACGGGTTATTTTAGATAATGCTGACGGGCTCTGGCATCCCGGCATGTTTGTCAATGTGGAGTTGGTATCCGATGAAATCGAGGTACCGGTTGCGGTTTCTGCGCATGCCATCCAAACCTTGCGTGATTGGACGGTGGTGTTTGGCCGCTATGGCGATTATTTCGAAGCTCGTCCGCTGGAACTAGGCCGTAGCGACGGCAAAATGGTGGAAGTGCTGAAAGGGCTCAATGCGGGTGAGCTATACGCGGCGGGCAACAGTTTTGCCATTAAAGCCGATCTGGATAAAGAGGGAGCGAGTCATGATCATTGAATTGCACAAAAGTTACGCAAGGAGAGATCATGTTTGAGCGCATTCTGAGACTATCAATCTATCAGAGCGGGTTTGTGTTGGTAGCCGTACTGGCGATGGCGGCATTGGGCGTATATAACTATCTCAAACTACCGATTGACGCGGTGCCCGATATTACTAACGTACAAGTGCAAATCAATACCACGGCAGCCGGTTATTCGCCGTTGGAATCCGAACAACGGATTACTTTCCCAATCGAAATGGCCATGTCCGGCTTGCCCGATCTCGAATATACCCGTTCCCTATCACGCTATGGCTTGTCGCAAGTGACGGTAATTTTCAAAGACGGCACCGATATTTATTTGGCACGGCAGTTGGTTAGCCAGCGAATCCAGGATGTCAGAAGCCGCTTGCCTGCCGGAATTGTACCGACAATGGGCCCCATTTCAACCGGCTTGGGTGAAATTTTCATGTGGACGGTGGATGCCGAAGAGGACGCGCGTAAACCGGATGGCACACCCTATACGACAACCGATCTACGTGAAATTGAAGACTGGATTATCAAACCTCGCATGCGCATGGTAAAAGGCGTCACGGAAGTCAATTCGATTGGTGGTTATGTCAAGCAATTTCATGTCACACCTTATCCCGACAAATTACTGGCGCACGGCCTGACTTTGCAAGACCTGGTGATGGCATTGGAGCGCAATAATCTTAACGTGGGTGCGGGCTATATCGAGAAAAGCGGCGAGCAATATCTCGTCAGAGTGCCGGGGCAAGTTGCGACGTTGGTTGAAATCGGTGAGATCATTTTAGGCAGTAACCAAGGCGTGCCGATACGCGTCAAAAATGTTGCAGATGTTTTGATCGGCAAGGAATTGCGCACGGGCGCGGCGACTCAAAATAGCCGGGAAGTCGTCCTAGGTACCGCATTTATGCTGATGGGCGAAAACAGCCGCACTGTTTCGCAAGCGGCAGCGGAAAAACTAGCCGAAATCAACCGCAGTCTGCCGGCAGGCGTGGTGGCGACTCCGGTTTATAACCGCACTACGCTGGTCGATAAAACCATCAACACGGTTTCCAATAACTTGCTGGAAGGCGCTGCATTGGTCATTGTGGTACTGTTTATCGCACTGGGCAATTTGCGTGCAGCGCTAATCACGGCGTTGATTATTCCACTGTCGATGTTGTTTACCATCAGCGGGATGGTTGCGAATAATGTCAGTGCTAATCTATTAAGCCTTGGTGCATTGGATTTCGGCATTATCGTAGACGGTGCCGTAATCATTGTCGAAAACTGCATTCGCCGTCTTTCTGTGGAGCAGGAGAAATTAGGACGGCAATTAACCACTGCCGAGCGCCTCGAAGTGGTATTTGACGCTTCCAAGGAAGTGAGGCGGGCTTTGCTATTCGGTCAAATGATCATTATGGTCGTGTATTTGCCGGTATTTGCCTTGTCGGGCGTGGAAGGCAAGATGTTCCACCCGATGGCTTTCACGGTATTGCTCGCGTTGCTGGGCGCGGTATTTTTGTCGGTGACGTTCGTACCGGCGGCTGTTGCCATGTTCCTTTCCGGAAAAATGATGGAAAAAGAAGGCGCCACCGTGCAATGGGCCAAGAACATTTATGCGCCTGCTTTGGATTTTTCCATGAATAATAAGGGATTAACGATTACTATCGCGGTTGTCATCGTGATACTTTCCATGCTGCTGATTACGCGCATGGGTAGCGAATTCATTCCCAGTCTTGATGAGGAAGATATTGCCCTACATGCCATCCGCATTCCGGGAACCAGCCTGAGTACCGCCATTGAAATGCAAAATGAGCTGGAAGAAACGATCAAGAAATTTTCCGAAGTCAGCCGAGTGTATTCTAAAATCGGCACGGCTGAAATAGCGACCGATCCCATGCCGCCAAGTGTTGCGGATATTTTCATTATCATCAAGCCGCAATCCGAATGGTCCGGTAAGTACCGCGATAAGGAAGAATTGATCGCCGCAATGGAACAAGCAGTACGTAAGGTCCCCGGCAATAATTACGAATTCACACAACCGATACAAATGCGGTTTAACGAACTGTTATCGGGTGTGCGGGCCGATGTTGCGGTGAAAGTATTCGGCGATGATCTGGACGTCATGCTCAACGTGGCGCAAAAGATTGAAAAAATTATCCGTTCGGTTCCCGGTGCAGCGGATGTGCGTATTGAACAGATCACCGGCCTTCCAGTATTGTCGGTACTGATGGATCGCACCAAAATGGCGCGCTACGGCTTAAATGGCAGCGATGTGCAGGATGCGGTCAATATCGCCATCGGTGGCAGAACAGCCGGTTTGATTTTTGAAGGCGATCGCCGTTTCGAATTGCAAGTGCGTTTGCCAGAGTCGCTGCGCGATGATATCGACACACTCAAACGATTGCCGATCAAACTTCCGGCATTAAATGCAGCGACTGCGCCGAATGTGCCTGTTTTACCTATGGCAGGCGCTCAAAATGCACCGGCCGCTCCGTTACCCATTTATGTCGCTTTAGGCGAAGTAGCCGATCTGCGCATTGTCAAAGGCCCGAATCAAGTCAGCCGCGAAAATGGCAAGCGCCGTGTCGTGGTTACTGCGAATGTACGCGGCCGGGACATCGGTTCATTTGTCATGGAGGCGGAGAGCCTTATCGAACAGCAAGTTAAAATTCCTGCAGGATATTGGTTGTCGTGGGGCGGTCAGTTCGAGCAATTAATCATGGCAGCGGAACGCTTGCAGATTGTCATTCCCTTGGCATTGGTATTGGTATTTTTCTTGTTGTATACCATGCTAGGCAGTTTTCGCGACAGCCTGCTGGTATTCAGCGCGGTTCCGCTGGCTATTGTCGGCGGTATCGTCGCGCTATGGCTGCGCGATATTCCTTTATCCATTTCGGCGGGTGTCGGCTTCATCGCCATGTCCGGCGTGGCAGTATTGGACGGTTTGGTTCTGCTATCCTTTATCCGCGATCTGCGCCAGCAAGGGCTGCCGCTCAATGAAGCCATCCGCACCGGATCGCTGTTGCGATTAAGGCCGGTATTGATCACCACCTGGGTGGAATCGCTGGGCTTCCTGCCGATGGCGCTTAGCACCACGACCGGCGCCGAAGTGCAGCGCACCCTGGCAACGGTGATGATCGGCAGCACTTTATCGCAATCGCTGTTGTCGTTGCTGGTGGTGCCGGTGCTGTATCAGTTGGTGCACCGAGGGAGCGCGATTGCAAAGTGATTGGTTATTTGCAATAACAAGCATCCGAAGCAAATTGCAAACCGCTTTGTCTGCTTTCATATCTGTAATAATGAAAGTTGCTGGCAAACTTAAAACTATTGCTTGAAAATTATTAATGTAAAAGAGATAGAGCATATTCACAAACTTATTGCCACCAGCATACAAATTGGGCGAGCATGAGAACTTCAATCGGCTATGATGATTTTTTACTCACCTTTGATTTCAGCGGAAACCGTTTTGGATGTT
>CAADGS010000005.1 GCA_900696615.1 uncultured beta proteobacterium | reverse complement strand
GTATAGGATTTTGGTTTCTTGGCAATCCGCTCCAGCGTGTCGCACAATTCTGTCGCAATTTGTTGTTTTTGCTCGCGCGTTAGGGTACCGGCAACACGAATATTGACGTATGGCATATAAAATTCTCCTGTCGTTTGTAATTTTGTTATGAATGAATCTCAGCGGCAATCTGACCAAATAATTGTTCAAACATAGCTGCCGTAAGACGTTTTGTTTGAGTATTGTAGCGACTGCAATGATAGCTGTCATAAAGTTTCAAACCATTGGTAAGCGGTAATTGGTGAATTGCGCCATGTGCAAACGGATAATCCTTCTTTTTTAGCTGTAAGCCCATCAAAACTGCCTGATGCGCGACGGTACCAAGTGCGAGTAAGGCCACACCGTTATGCCGGATAAATGCGTGCAATTCTGCGGCCAAATAGTGATTACATTGCTTAATTTCCTGCGGCAAGGGTTTATTTTCTGGTGGCAGGCATTTGACTGCATTGGTAATGCGGCAGTCAATTAACTGCAAGCCATCATCCATCGAAATAGACTCGGGGCGTGTAGCAAAGCCGAATTTATGTAGCGTCTGATACAGTAAAATTCCTGCGTAATCACCGGTAAATGGCCGGCCTGTGCGATTGGCTCCATGCATGCCGGGTGCGAGACCGACAATCAACAGCTTCGGATGCTTGTCTCCAAAAGCGCCAACCGGCCGTGCATGATAATCCACATTATGCTTTTTTACAGTTCGCAAGAAATCCGATAAGCGCGCACATTGTTTACAATTAAGCAAATCCGAAACTTCGCGTGGGTAGGTCAAACAGTTATTCGCCATTCGTTAAGGTCAGATAATTAATTTATTTAATACAAAAATCACATGGATCCTATTAAGCTTACATCGCAATTGCTTCCAGACCATGTGACTAGGCCCGATATGCTAACAAAAACCGATTATCGTTTTGTGCGATTGTGGTCCGCCATCCTGCTTTCAATTGTAATCATTGCAGACACTGCTTTAGCACAGGATTTTCCGAATCCTACTAAAAACCCACCGGTCATTATTCTTTCTGCACCTGACAGCATTGACAAATTTCTCAAAAAATATCTTAAGCTGCCAACCGATCCTTTCCCAGACAGCACTGCCGAACAAGCATTTTTATATCGTACACAGAAAGAGATTCGCAATCTGCTTGCAACCGAAGGCTATTTCTCGCCTTCCATCGCAATTTCGCATTCCACAATCGATGATATGACAAAACCAGAAATCAAAGTTGATCCTGGCATATTGACGCGCGTTGGTGAAATTTCAATCATATTTCACGGCGATATCACGCGACGAAACAGCACATATCAAAAGCGTATCGAGCAAATTCGTGCTGCATGGTCTTTACCAACCCATGCACCGTTTCGCTCTGCAGATTGGGAGCAAGCCAAAGCGGCGCTGTTATCCGATATTACACAAGAAGAATTCGCCGCGGCCAGTATCGTTTCCAGTCAAGCAAAGATCGATTCACAACAGGCTCGAGCCGATCTGTCCATCGTCATCGATTCCGGTCCTGTTTTTTACTTTGGCACGATACGGATTGAAGGACTGGAACGCTACGATCAAACGTTCATCACTAATTTCGCGCCGTTTAAAATGGGTGATGTTTACCGACGCGATAGCTTGCACCTTTTCCAGATCGCATTGCAAAAAGCACCGCAATTGAGTACGGTATCCGTCACCATTTCTCCCGATATTGCGCAACATCAAGCCATTCCTGTTCAAGTTGCGGTGACCGAAGCGCAATCGCAGCGCTTTGCTTTCGGTGCCGGTTATAGTTCGAATAATGGCGGACGCGGTGAAATCAATTATCGAGATCATAATTTCCTGGATCGCGCTTGGAATCTAACCAGCATGTTGCGCTTGGAACAAAGGCGGCAAACCTTTTTCGCGGGCATTGACACCCTCCCCGATCAAAATAATGTCAATTATTCGTTGGGCGCCAGTTTCCAAATGACTGACATCCAAAATTTAAAGACAATCGAGCAAAAAGTAGGTATTAATCGCAATTATCAAACGCCAGAAATACAGATGCAGTTCGGTTTGAATTGGCTGAGGGAAAATAAAAGACCGGAAGGCGCACTGAACCAGACCAACGAAGCATTGACATTGGATTGGCGCTGGCGGCGGCAAGTGGTTGACGATTTACTGCACATTCGGCGTGGTGATGTCACTGAATTTCGTGTTGGCGGTGGCAGTCAATTTTTATTGTCAGACCAAGACTTTGTCCGGTTTTACGCACGACAGCAAAGTTGGTGGCCGGTAGGTTCTCGGGATGTTTTTTTTCTGCGCGCTGAAATTGGCTATACTGTGGCTTCATCACGTTTTGGAATACCGCAAGAATACCTTTTTCGTGCGGGGGGCATTCAATCCATCCGCGGTTATGATTTTAAAAGCATCGGCGTACAAGAAGGTAACGCAATTGTCGGTGGCCGTGCCATGGCCACTGCCACCGCTGAATATACCCATTGGTTAACATCACAGTGGGGTGTTGCCGCTTTTGCGGATGTTGGCAGTGCGGCGGACAATTGGCATACCATGGACCCTTTTCTTGGTTACGGTGGCGGTGTCCGCTGGCGCAGTCCCGCCGGCCCGATTGCACTGGATTTAGCACGATCGCACGAAACCGGGACGCTGCGCGTGCATTTCTCCATGGCCATTGCTTTCTGAATTTTGATCATGACACATCCATCTTCTGACGATAGAAAACCGCAACACACTAACCGGGTCTTTAGTTCGTTACTCGCAATAGCGCTGGTTGTTGTATCAATAAGCGGATATTGGTTATTTAACAGTGCAACAGGATTGCAATGGACATTTTCCATCATTAATCGCTTGAGCTCTGGAATTGTGCAATTCGAAGGAATACAAGGTACGTTGCGTAATATGCGCATCGGCACCATTCATTTTACCGGTAAGGAATTTCAAGCCGTACTGCACGATACGCACATTGCATGGGATCCGATACGGTTAGTGGAAAAGCATATCGAAATTCAGCACATAGTTGTTGATAGCTTGAATATTCATCTGCTCCCTTCGACCGCTGAAACCCCGCCACCCGCCCTACCTGAGAGTTTAACCATACCCGTTGCAATATCGATCGATGCGTTCAAGGTTACAACCGTGCGAATAATTCCATCGACAAATGGCCAAGATGACAATAATGCGCGAACGATCTCCAATTTTGCATTATCACTGAACAGTAACGGCGATTATCATCGACTCACCGGCTTGGATTTTTCCACTGAGTGGGGTGTTGTCCACGCTTCCGCAGCACTTGATGGAAACGCGCCATTTGACGTATCCGCACGCATTGAACTCACAGAAGCAGATCCCTGGGGAGATTCACTAGCAATAGTCGCAGGCAATCTTGAGCGCATGAATATTCAGATTGACAACAAACACTCCACAATCAAGCGCGAGGTAAAAATGCATCTACAGCCTTTTACAACTAATCCGGTCGCGCAGTTTCATGCTGAACTAGAGCAGCTCAATCCGGCTGCTTTTCTGCCTGAGGCACCGCGTGCCGATCTATCCGTCTCCACACATTTGAATCAAAACAAATCGGGACAATTGGAAGGCCAACTGCTATTTAAAAATCATGCCGTAGAAACTATTAATAACGGCGGACTCCCTTTTTCTGAGTTCAGTTCGCGCATGCTGATTACTCCCGAGTCGCTACAACTGCACGCCATCAGCATGCGTGTTGCCACTGATGAAATCATTGCCGGACATTTGAGTTGGCATTGGCAACAACAAACCTTATCAGCCGATTTTCTCGTCAACAAACTCAATCCGCAGCAAATCGATAATCGCATCATATCCGCGCAAGTTTCCGGGCAAATCAATTTACACGGCAACGCGCAGCAACAATCTGCCAACATTCAACTCAAAGACAAATCAATCAACTTAAATGCCGCAATCATACGGACTAACGAATACATCAAGCTTGAGCAATTGAGCCTGCAACGCAATCATTCGCGTCTAACCGGACAAGGCAGACTCAATTTCGTAAATGAGCAATCATTTGAATTATCCGGCAATCTGGTTAATTTTAATGTCGCGGATTTTATCCAGTCACGCCGTTCCAATCTTAATGCGGCTTTAAACGTAGCCGGCAAACTATCGCCGCAGCTTTCCGGTACCCTCGACTATACAATCGGAAAAAGCCAAATAGCTTCTGCTCCTGTATCGGGCGCAGGCGAAATTGCTTTTAACGGGCTGCAACAATTCCAAGGTAAAGCCGCACTGACTATTGGCTCCAATCATTTACTCGCGCAAGGAGTTACGAAAGAGCTTAGCGCTGACGTTCAGCTGGACATCGATGCGCCTGTTTTACAACAAATCGGATTGGATCTAGCGGGTGATTTGCGTACCCACATAACATTCAATGGGAACCTTAAGTCGCCAAATTTCAGCGTCAAAGCCGATAGCCGGGAATTGCATTTACCAGGAAAACAACTTATATCAGGACTGGCCATCAACGGCTATCTGCATAAACAAGCAATTTCCTTGGAAACCAGTATTGCAAGTTATGCATCGGATGGGAATAAAAAGTTGCAACATGTGAGTGCCAGTATCAACGGCAAGCTTTCCGACCATACTATAGTGATAAAGACGCAAATTGAAGACAACATAGCCGCCCGGTTGAAAGCAACTGGAGCAGTTGACGATAAAACATTTTTGCAATCGCCGCACTGGCGTGGCCAATTACTAGAGCTGGCGTCAACTGGAAAAATACCGGTACATTTGACGCAACCGACACCTCTTTCAATCAACCCAGAATCGATATCAATCGATCACACTGAATTCTCAATTTCCGGTGGATTATTAGTCATTGATCAATTGCAATGGACGCCCAGGGAATGGAAAACTCGCGGACATTTTTCCGCCATCGCAATTTATCCCGGCATGCAACAAACAATACAACGCCCTGCCCTGCAACTTGGTGGCGATTGGGATTTTACTTCCGCTAAACAACTAAAAGGCAATCTATCTATTCGTCGGGAACAAGGCGATTGGCATTTGCCTGGCGAAGCTGGACAGCCGGTTGGCTTGCAAACCCTGCAACTATCGGTAGCCGCAGATAATCATGCAATAACCGGTAAACTCGATGTTGTCAGCCAACAACTGGGCAATGCTCAAGCGCATCTGGCCGTGCCCATCAAACAATCCGCCAGTAAGTGGTCGATAGCCACCGAATCCCCGTTGCAAGGAGAAATCTTTGCGCAGATTAGCAACTTGAAATGGATAGATGCATTGGCAGGCAGTTCGATGGCATTCAATGGGCAACTTCAAATTCACACGCATATCAAAGGAACACTGAATCGCCCGGATTTTTCCGGCACAGCGTCTGGCAAGGATTTAAGTGTTTTGTCATTGGAGCATGGCATCGATCTGCAACAAGGTAATCTAGTAGCCAGCTTTCAGCATTCAAACTTACATATCGATCGGCTCGACTTCGTCGCGCCGCACAAACCGCCTCCTGATTATCGCTTGTTCAAAGGCAGCAAAATCGATAATAGTCCGGGTTCGTTAAAAATCACGGGGAATATCGGACTGTTAGGTAACGACAGTCACTTAAAATTTATTATCAATCGATTACCGGTAGTTCATCAAACCGATTATTGGATTATTGCATCGGGTTTCGCTCGCGCTAAATTGCACAATAATAGTCTGAATCTGGATGGCGAATTATCTGCGGACTCCGGTTTATTGATGCAGCCCCCGCAAGATCGTCCAGAGCTAGCAGAAGATATTGTTTTTACAAACGACACACCCAATACTTCACAACAAAAAATGGCATTGATATTGGATATAAATGTGAATCTGGGTGAAAGGTTTTTCATTCGCGTATCAGGTTTGGAAGGCCGTTTAGCCGGACAAATAAAAATTCATAGTGATAAAAAAAATGTGCTGAAAGCCAGTGGCTCGATCACCGCGCAAGATACCACTTTCAAGGCCTATGGTCAGGATCTCACAGTTAAGCGCGGCATTGTCAGTTTTCAAGGGCCGCTGGACGATCCTGCGCTTAGCGTGCTGGCTATTCGCGAAGGCCTGCAAGTCGAAGCAGGCATTGAAATCTTAGGAACAGTGCGTAACCCGCAAGTTAAACTGGTTTCTACTCCGAATGTCTCCGACACCGAAAAACTCTCGTGGATCGTGCTTGGCAGAAAACCCGATGCCAGCGGATTAGACGCAACTGCCCTGCTGTCAGCGGCCGGATCGATCCTCGGTGGACAATCCGGTAGCGGTATCATCGATCAAATTTCACGGACGTTGGGTGTTGATGAAATCACAGTCAGGCAGGCAGGCGTTGGCAGTTCATTAACGGGACAAATCGGCGTCGTGGGAAAACGCATCTCCTCGCGAATGTATTTAAGCTACGAGCGCAGTCTCGCCACCACGACAATGGGAATCACCAAGCTGACTTACAGCTTAACACCGAAAATAACCATCGTTACTCAAGCAGGCGAAGATAATGCGGCAGATTTGTTTTATACCATCCAGTTCGACTGAATTTTATGTACTTCATAACGCGTACACATTGGGAAAAATTCGTTAATAGAAACTAACTGCCGGTATTAGCAATAGAAAGAATTGTCCGATTCATCCGAAATTTTCTCCGAACTTCATATAAAACCTGACAAAACATGTGTTACAAACCCGGATAGCATATCTGCTCCCTATACGTTGCTGACAACACGCTAGCCAAAAAACGCGCCAGAAGGTATCATTCCGTCTTCATGTAGGAGGTGTGGCCGAGCGGTTTAAGGCAGCAGTCTTGAAAACTGCCGTAGGGGTGACTCTACCGTGAGTTCGAATCTCACCGCCTCCGCCAATTTTGTATCCATACAAATCCGAAGCAGTCCACGAAACACAATAAACAAGCATGTTTTCAATCAATATTCTTCCGTAACAATCCGAAATAGTCCGCTGGCCTGGTCAAGTAAAACCGGACACCCCAGTTAAGCTGCTTTCATCGATTTTGCTGCTTCTGCTTCATATTGGTTTGGATTTTTGTAATTCAGGTATGAATGCAGTCTTTGGTTGTTATAAAACACAGCGATATATTGATTGCAAAATG
>CAADGS010000004.1 GCA_900696615.1 uncultured beta proteobacterium | reverse complement strand
TGCATCATCCAGATGCATGCGCTATCGCAAGCATAGAATTGTTCCGATTTGACAGCCTCAAATTACCAATTCATAACTGAAGGCCCCAGATGCTTCTTGACCTCATCAATCGTACCCACAATCACTAGCCAGAAAATGCAGGGAAAACTCGTTTTATCTCGGCAATTTAATTTCCAGGCGGTGTGCTACTGTTTCAATCCAGAATCTGCTATCGAAAGTTTTAACTGTAATAATCCTGGGAGTAAGCACGATGCTTGTTATTGTTGGTTATGTGATCATTATCATTTCAGTTTTTGGGGGCTTTGCTTTAGCTGGCGGTCATCTTGCTTCGTTATGGCAACCCGTCGAATTACTTATGATTGGCGGTGCAGCAGTAGGTGCTTTTGTCGTAGGTAATTCAAGTAAAGCGCTTAAAGCCACTTTGAAAGCCTTACCTACTGTTTTTAAAGGTTCAAAATATACCAAGGCGCTATATATGGACCTTATGACGTTACTTTATGAAGTGCTGGGAAAAATTCGTAAAGAAGGCTTAATGTCAATTGAAGCCGATGTCGACGATCCAGCCAATAGTCCCATTTTCACTAAGTATCCCGATATACTCGCCGACCATCATATTACTGAATTTATTACTGATTATTTGCGGCTGATGGTAGGCGGCAATCTCAATTCTCTAGAAATAGAAAGCTTGATGGATAGCGAACTGGAAACTCACCACCAAGAAGGTGAAGTACCGATTCATACGATATCCAAGCTTGGTGATGGACTCCCGGCTTTCGGAATTGTCGCAGCAGTAATGGGGGTGGTGCATACGATGGAATCGGTTCATCTGCCGCCAGCGGAACTCGGCATCTTAATTGCTGCAGCACTCGTTGGCACATTTCTAGGAATTCTACTAGCTTATGGTTTCGTCAGTCCTTTAGCCGGAAAACTTGAACATAGCTTACATGAGTCCAGCAAATTATATGAATGTATCAAAATTACACTACTGGCTAATCTGAATGGTTATTCGCCGGTGCTGGCGGTTGAATTTGGCCGTAAAGTCCTATTTACCACCGAGCGGCCTTCTTTTGCCGAATTAGAAGAACATGTCAAACAAAGCAAATCGAAATAACCTGTTTCTGAATAATTTTTATTTGAACGACGAGGATATTTATGGCCGATGATCTTACCCAGCGACCGATAGTCATTAAGCGTATCAAGAAGGTAGCCGGCGGCCATCACGGCGGCGCATGGAAAATTGCATACGCTGACTTCGTTACAGCCATGATGGCTTTTTTCCTGTTAATGTGGCTGTTAGGATCTACGACCAAGGCGCAACTTAAAGGTATTTCGGATTATTTTAAAACCCCCTTGAAAGTGGCCATGATGGGCGGATCAGGAAGTGGAGATATCGACAGCGTAATAAAAGGGGGCGGTACCGATTTTTCTCGTCAAGATGGCCAGATAAAAAAAGGCAATGTCTTAGAAGAAAAAGTCGACAATCAAACTAAGAAAATTCTTCGAGAGCGTGCCGAACTAATAAAACTGGAAGGACTTAAGAAAAAAATCGAACAAGCCATTGAAGCAAACCCAGCTTTAAAAAAATTTGAGAACCAACTGTTACTGGATATCACGACGGATGGGTTAAGAATTCAAATTGTGGACGAGCAAAATCGTCCGATGTTTGCCCTCGGTAAAGCAGAATTACAACCCTACACGCGAACAATACTGCGTGAAATCGGCAAAATGCTTAATGATGTCAGTAACAAAATCAGCCTATCGGGACACACTGATGCCAAACCATTTCCGTCAGGCGACAAAGGATTCAGTAACTGGGAATTATCAGCAGACCGGGCAAACGCTTCTCGGCGGGAATTAGTTGCAGGCGGCATGGATACCAACAAGGTGCTGCAAGTTGTTGGTTTGTCTTCTGCTGTACTGTTTGATAAAAATGACCCGCTCAATCCGATTAATCGTCGAATCAGTATTGTTGTGATGAATGAGAAAGCCGAAAAGGCAGTCACTATGGATAACCCTACAGTGGATATCGATATGCAAGACGAACCGGATAAAGAATTACTACAAACTCAGTAATAATGCTTTTAAAAACATATGACGTAGAGGTTCCTATGCTAAACCATCGACACTCACCCGGAATAGCGTTATTTATTCAACTGGCTTCCATTCTTTTTGTCTCGTTTATAGCTATCTATCAACCACTCTTTGATTGGAGTATATTTGAGTGGAGTTGCATACAGGGACTCATGGCAGGAATCACCAGTTATTACTTGCGCATGCCGGTTTGGTGGATATTGATTAATCTCGTATTCACACCGCTTATCGTAACCACGTTGGCATTTAGCATTTCCCCGCTCTGGTTTCTGCTACTCTTCTCTTGCCTAGCCTTAATTTACGGAAAGACCTACAAGACTCAGGTACCACTTTATCTTTCAAGTAAGAATGTCAGTAAAGTACTTGCCAGTTTACTCCCCAAGCAGCAACAATTTTCTTTTATCGATTTAGGAAGCGGGTGCGGTGGCTTATTAAGTAATCTGGCGCACAATCATAAAAATGGTGAATTTTATGGCATTGAATCTGCTCCTTTGCCATTTTTTATTAGCAAAATAAGAAACATGGTTCGAACATCTCGGTGTAAAGTGTTCTGGGGCGATTTTTGGCAGCACGATTTCTCAAAATACAATATTGTTTATGCTTATCTCTCGCCGGTTCCAATGCAATCTCTTTGGCATAAAGCCAAAAGAGAAATGCGTCCAGGGAGTTTGTTAATCAGCAATACCTTTGTTATTCCAGGTATTACACCTTACAAAAGTATTCAACTTAATGATTTTTCGAAGTCTACGCTCTATCTATGGAAAATTTCTTAGCGAGCCGTTGGCAAATTTTGTTCTTTCAGTTCAAAATTGTGCTTTTGTAGGGTCATAAATATTTTTTACAGTTAATTCAGAGTTTGAATTCTAAAGCTACTCGTTTTTGAGCAGCTTTCAAGCAATAGAGCGCGCATTAGCGGGCCATTCTGAATCCGTAATAATCGGACTGTTTGGAAAAATTATCGAAAACAAACGGTGGATCCGGTGTGGGATAGGTCGGTAACCAAAAAGTAGCCAGATCAACTGCTCCACTTGCTGTACGGGCGGCCGTATGATAAACGCCCCACAATAATCCTTCTGCATAACCAACCAGCGGATTAATGTTACCTTTCTCGCTCCATATTGAAAGATTCTTGGGCAACTCCAGCCAGCCAAAAGCTATGTTAGCCGCACCACTCATTATTTTCATACCTGCACGGCTGAAATAAACATCGGATGTGATTGTTTCGGTTGCGTGCACTTTCGAAGCTAAAACAAATAGCAGAAAAAACACCAAACTTAATCTGGTTAGTTTATTCATGACAACAATTAATCCTTTTACTTTTTCAATCACAAAATAGCTATCAGCGAGCCAGTTTGTCGTTTGGAAAAAAGCCCAACTTCTTGTTAACAAAATCCTATTCGCAATTAATCCTGCCATAGTTATGCCGTACAAAGCGTACTTTATAGAATAAAATCATTTGCATCCAGAGTAATCGAACCTGTCAAGCGGATGGTCATATCGGCGCTTCGATCGCCATCGATGTCAAATAATACATTTGTTACATTGTTCGTGACATTTTTGATATATCGCACTTCCGCACCTGCCCCAGTAAATGCTGAATTGCCACGGAAAGTAAACGATGCATTCCCGGCACTCGCGCCATTTGCATCAATCGCAGCGACGTCAATATCATCAATCCCATGCACAAAATCTTTAATGTTATCGATCTGGGCGGAACTATCGCTAGCAGAAAGATAGATAAAATCGTCAGCGCCGCCATCACCTGTTAATGTGTCGGCGCCTCTTCCTCCAATAATTTTGTCCGGCCCACCCATTCCTTTGATATTATCGTTGCCTGAATTACCGATCAGTGTATTGGCTATTGCATTGCCCGTAATATTATCGACGCCGTTACCACCTGTCGCATTTTCTATCAGCACACCATTCGCAATGGTATATCCCCCGTTGATACCGTTTACGATTGACAAATATCCACCGCCTCCAATCGCATGATGCAGCGTAGCCGGACGTAAATCTATTGTCGCATTCTTAGCCGAGGCATTGAGAACCGTATCATTTCCAGCCGTATCCCAAATACATGAGTAATAGGTGCCTGCTGCATTGACGGAACTCAACGTATAGATATTATTTTCCGAATGAAAGTTTGTGTTAGCACCGTAAAGAAATTGTAGAGCGGCAATATCGAAAGCCATCGGTGTACCTTCGTAGCCATATCCTGAAATGCTGCTAGGAAATAGTGGACCGTTAGGACCGGATTGCCAGCCGTCGTTATATGACATCATAGTATAAAGACCTTGGTTGAAATTGAAATCACCGTAATCCTCAAAACCATCCGCCACACCTGGAAAGTTTGGCCGGCCTCCTCCACCCGAGTCGTGCGGGTGTTTCAGTCCAATGGCGTGGCCCAATTCATGAATAAAGGTAATGAAATCAAAACCGCCCTGTCGAAGGCTAGAATAATCTGCCGAAAAATAAGAATCAAAATTTGTAATTACCGCACCTTGCTGATTAACAATCGGCCCCACATCTTCTCCAGGCGGAACAGAATCGCCAAAAGCGCCCTTCGCATCGTGGCTGTTAACCGCGCCGAAAATGATGTCAGCATCTGCCTGACTGGTAGCCGCTCTAAAATCAATATTGCAAATATTCTCGATCAATTGCAGTGCATTCTGAAACGCCATGATTTCCGGTAAAGCCGTATTGGCCGTGACTGCAGTTCCACCGAAATCGAAAATTTCATTATTGTTCTGACCTGCTATATAAATCTTTAAGCGCGTACCAGCCAACGGATCATTCCAATGATTACCCCATAACAAACCATCAATGTAGGCGTTACCAGGTATTGGGCTTGGAATTGGATTTGAGAATGCCATGTGCTTACATCCTTTGCGAGAAACTTAATTTATTCGGCTCATGCCATATTCTAGCCCATAGTATGCAATGCTAGTTGCGTTGAGGAGAAATATAATTATTGCAAGCTTAATTTAGTTGTGGTGAGAATACAGACATACTGTTTACAAGCAGTTCTGGCATGTATTTCAATGAAGATTTATTATAAACCCGGATAACCGGTATCTATATCGATTTGGGAATTGAGAAAAAAACTGTCGAACCTACATTGGGCTTTGAATTAATCCATATTCTTCCCTTATGATATTCGACAACTTTCTTGCAAATTGATAATCCGATTCCTGTGCCGACATATTCTCTGCGGCTATGGAGACGCTGGAATATCTTAAAAATACGCTCCAAAAAATGTTCTTCAATACCAATTCCATTATCGGTTACCGAGAAAACCCATTCTGTGGAATTTTCTTCAATGCCAATGTGAATTTTAGGTGGTTGCTCTCTTCGGAATTTGAGTCCATTACTGATTAAGTTATTAAATAGCTGAAGAAGTTGAAATGGAATTCCTTTTATTACTGGAAGCTTATCATGCGTAACTACAGCATTGCATTCGTGGATAATAACTGATAAATCGGCCAGCACATCATTCAATAGCTTATCGCAATCAACTTCTGCAGGAACCTGAGTCCCATCAATCTGGGCATAACTTAACAAATCATCAATCAGTGCTTGCATCCGCCCGATACCGGATACAACATGCGAAATCAATATATTAGCCCGATCATCTAAGCGTTCGTTATAATATTTTTTCAGTAATTGAACAAAACTGCTAATCGCGCGAAGAGGTTCTTGCAAATCATGTGTAACGACATAAGCAAATTGCTCAAGTTCGTTATTCGAACGCTCAAGTTCATTGATTTGAGTCCGCATTTTTTCTTCCGATTGCTTGTAGTCTGATATATCTGCCCACATTACAATGTAATATTTAGTCGAGGATTGCATTGTGTCAGGTGCGGGTGATAGCGTGACATCTACCCAGTGACAGATTCCTTCTTTTGTACAAATTTTAATATTTTCTTTCCACATTAAACCACTAGATATGGTATTTTGTAGTGTTACTTCAATTTCTTTACAATAAAATCCCGAATGAAGCACACAATAGTTCCGATCCAGTAATTCGTCGCAAGAATAGCCTGAAAGTAAGCAGAATTTTTTATTGGCATAGTTTATTTTTGCGCAAGCATCTACTATGGCAATACCGATATATTCACCTAACGCGTTCTCAACTAATCGAGCATATTTCAGTATTTCGGCTTCATTCATATCAAGTGTTCTGTTTATAAGACAGTAGCAAAAAACTTCAAGTAAATAAAAAAGTAATAGTATTTGCGAAGCAATTCAAGTGTTTCTTAGTAAGCAGACCGTACTGCCCCGTGCAGCTTAACTTACTATTTCATAATACGTGCTGTTCTAACAGATAATAAAATAAGGACTTGTGTAAAATACCCAGATGGCAAAGCTGCCTCGATTAAAAACGTTGTGATGGTGGAGGTGGCGGTGGATTACCCGGAGGGGGGGGTGGGGGAACAAAGTTTGTAGGATGGGCAGAAATTTTCTTTGCTGCACTCCTATTATCAGGCTGTCCATTAACAATCCTTCCGTTAACAGGCACTCGATTTCCTTTTGCGTACATACATTGAATATAACTGATATCGTATCGATCTTGATTAGCATAGTTTGAGGTAGAAGCCGTACTTGTGCCCATCAAGCTTCCGAATAATAGCCCTACGCCCGCGCCAACTGCAGCGCCATGTCCACCTGCTATTGCAGCGCCTGCCGCAGCACCAAGCCCAGTTCCTATTGCTGCACTCTCTACGCCACTCATTTTAGCTGCGCGTCGGGGTGTATAATCACCTATCTGTTCAATTGCGTATTGCCGGCATTCTTTATCATCGAAGCGAAATTGATCGAAATTTTTACCTGCTCCAGGTAAAGCCATTACACTTGGCCCGGATGGTAAATGAACGCATGCAGTTATTAAGCCAGCAAAAATTAGCATCAACACATTTCTTATCTTTAACATGTTCTCGCTCCCTTAACATTATTGCGGTGATGGTTGCGGAGCAACCGGTATCCAACCACCTGGACAGTTCTTGACATACGGATAATAACCTTCAGGATCCCGGCAATAATGCCAGTAATTAATTTGTGATTCTGCAGGTTTCGATTGCTCACGTTGAATGTAGACAGGTGGCGTCACGGGAACAACTACTGTGGGTGGGTAACTGTAATAGGGTCCATAAAAAAATGGGCTATAACCAAAACTCCTAAATCCATAAAAACTAGGGCCATAATAACTTGGACCATAAAGACCAGGATAATACCCACCTATCCCAATACCAAAATTAAAATGGCTATGTCTTCCATGAGCTTCAGCGCCCGCACTTAAGATTAATCCTAAAAGAATTATCAACCAATTCATGTGCTTACTATCAGACATATGAACTCCTTTTCGCACTTTCATAACATTTCGGATCATTCTAGTTATATATATTAATACTAATCTTTAAAACTGAATCAAAGCTGAACGCGACTAAAAATCACCAAAACTGTAGTCATGCAGTGGCTGGTAGAATCGTAAAAACATGCGTTCCGGGAATACTGGAATCAATTACAAAAAACGTTACAAAAAGACTTTATAACGTCTTAAATACATTATAAAAATTTCTAACTTTAATTACCTTGGAGCCGGTTAATTATTATAACTAATTGAATAATATAAATTTTATTATATAGAATAATTGGTCAGTCAGTTATAAAACGGCAGTAGATGCGCTATTCTGGATTAAAACTATAAATTAATAACTTATGAATATCCAATGGCAAGTCTGCATTGGAATCTGATGCAACCATAAGATATTGCGTAATATCAATTTATTCTTGGGAATATGATTCAGATCAGAGTGTTAACAGATGAAAAAGCAAACGAGTACAAGTGGGATCTGAGCGGTGTGAATATAATGTATAAGTAAAGTTATAGTGGATGATGCTATGGTTTAAGTCCCAGCTAAAATTTCAGTTCTTGTTAAGACGCTAAAATAATGAGCATTTAAGAGTACGTATTGTATCAACTCAATTTGATTGATTTTCAAGGATAAAGAAAAGCACCCTGCTATTTTAGTTTCGGTACAATCAATAACTTACCTGCGAATCTATAAATATGGATGCAACGATTGTTATGCGTACACCGAAACCCTATGCCAGGATGAATTTACTGCACAAGTTACCTATCCTGCAAGTTAATAAAACTAAGCAATCGCGGATTTCAGGTCAGTAAATTCTCTCTGATCTAACATTCAGAAACGATCTCGACTGCTGGTGCAAAATATGGACAAACTATCTGGAATTAATCCCTATCGGTTTTTCTTATTCTTTTTACCCACTTGATCTTCTAAAACATCATCAAATTCTTCGTCTTCTATGTCAACGAGATTGCCGCTTTTATCAACGGTCACCCAAGTTCTTTTCTCTCCAGGTCTTTTAAATCCCGCCAAATAAATGGTTGTTTTATTTTTCTTTCCATCTTCTGTCATTAATACTATTTTCTCTTTCTTAACCTTAACAAGCGCTCCTTCTGGCTTGTGCTTGGTAATAGCTAGCTGGGCCTGAAGAGGTACTTCTGACCAATCGATTCTACCCTTTTCTTTTTTCTCTTTTTCGGCATAGATAGGCGTTGCGACTATCAAGCTCATCAATAAAAAAAATGCCAATATCTTTCTATTCATTTTAAATCTCCTCATATTTACATCCTTGCAATTAATTTTGAAGCGTTCTAACAATTCACAATCAAAATTAACAGCAATTCTTTTAATTATCTAATTAACATTATACAAATGTTTTAACTCATTTGTACGTAATAATTAATATATTGCCCTTAAATTAATTAATGCGTCGAAATAATAACGATTATTACATTGTGTAATAAAAAATAGCGGTGCCAATTTTTATCAGGGGTTAATCTCTAAATAGATCACATTGTAATAGCTTAGATATAACACACGGGATTGTTATAGGTTATTTTTTTCATTTCGTAAAACTTGCGGAATCGCCGCCTTTAGGTAGTAAAACATCGACCACAGTGTCAAAAAGGCTGCAATGTAAATTAACCAAGTACCGATATCATGCGCATTCAAACTCTCACCAATATTCTCATGGTAGAGCAGTAATGGGATCGCAATCATTTGAGACGTGGTTTTGATTTTACCGAGAAACGATACGGCAACACTTTTCGATTGGCCAATTTGCGCCATCCATTCACGTAACGCCGATACGGTAATTTCACGTCCAATGATAATTAATGCAATGGGTGCATCCAATCGCCCAAGATATACCAACACAATCAGCGCTGCGGAAACCATCAATTTATCGGCAACCGGGTCAAGGAATGCGCCAAATGCTGATGTTTGATTCAAAATACGTGCTAGATAGCCATCAAGCCAATCCGTGACCGCCGCACCGGCAAAAATTAAAGTGGCAACTAAGTTTTGATTGGCGGGTGATAGCCAGGAAGGTGGAAAATAAAAAATACCGACGAATAACGGAATGGCAAGAATGCGAAGCCATGTCAATAAATTGGGTAAATTATACGGCATATATTTAACAAAGGCTGATAAAAACCATTGATTGAGATAGCATTACAAACCACTATAATGGATACAAATAATCATTGGCACTTAATGTAATTCTTTATATATTTTTTCGGCCAGCCTACGACTGATACCTTCCGTTTGTTGCAGCTCTTCGATGCTCGCAGTTAAAACACCTTTTAATCCGCCAAATCTGCCGAGCAAGCGTTGCCTGCGTTTGGCCCCCACCCCAGTTATATCTTCCAAACTAGAACTGGTTCTGGCTTTACCACGCCTGTTGCGATGCCCCTGAATAGCGAAGCGATGCGCTTCATCGCGAATTTGTTGAATCAAATGCAATGCCGCATGGTTGCTTGGCAATTGTAACGGCTTTTCTAGTAACGGAGAAATCAATTGCTCCAATCCGGGCTTGCGTCCTTCGCCTTTGGCCACACCCAGCAAATTCGCATCGCTAATACCTAACTCCTGCAAAGCTTCCTGCGCCGCTGCCACTTGCCCCTTTCCGCCATCAATCAGAATCAAATCCGGCAATTGCCCTTCCGTGCTTACCATTTTTTGATAGCGCCTTGATAATACTTCGCGCATTGCGGCATAATCATCGCCGGGTGTAATGCCTTCGATGTTATACCGGCGGTATTCATTATTGCGCATGGAAAAATTGTCATAGACGACGCACGATGCAACAGTAGCTTCACCCAGCGTGTGACTGATATCGAAACATTCGATACGCTGCAAAACCGGCATTTGTAACGCTTGTTGAAGTGCCAGTAAGCGTTTCTCCTGACTGGCTTGCCGGCTCATCAGTTGTTGCAATGCCAACTGCGCATTCGCGATTGCCATCCCGAGCCATACGCGTTTTTCTCCGGTTGCATTGATCTGAATCGTAATTTTGTGTCCGCATTGTTCGGTCAGAAGTCGTTGCAACGTTTCCCGTTCGATTTTTTCACCCACAATGATCAAGGGTGGCGCGCTTTTATTCAAATAATGCTGCGCCAAGAAGGCTTCAACCACATTAACTGGCGTACAGTCATCCGCATTTTGCGGAAAAAAGCTCTTGTCTCCTAAGTGCCGCCCCCCCCTAATCATTGCCAGATTGACACACACTCTTCCGGAGCCGT
Source organism: uncultured beta proteobacterium (assembly GCA_900696615.1). Classification (GTDB taxonomy): domain Bacteria; phylum Pseudomonadota; class Gammaproteobacteria; order Burkholderiales; family Nitrosomonadaceae; genus Nitrosomonas. The sequence continues at coordinate 514 of CAADGS010000004.1, read as the reverse complement.
CATGTGATAGCGCACAAGCCACGACATCTGCATCCAATGCTTTGCCGCTGTCTACGAATTGCTTTTCACGAATTCTCCGCAATGCTTGAATCTGATCCCGCAGCTCTGCAGCTTGCTCGTATTCCATGCGTTCAGAAGCTTGTAGCATCTTATTCGCGATAACTTCGATCACTTCCGTTTGCTTGCCTTGCAAAAACAATTCGGCGTTTTTGACGTCATGCCGATATGCTTGCTGATCGATTTGACCAATACAGGGAGCACTGCAACGTTTGATCTGAAATAACAAGCAAGGGCGTGTTCGGTTACTAAAAACACTATCCTCGCAAGTTCGCAACCGAAAAATTTTTTGCAATAATTGTATGCTCTCACGAACAATACCGGCGTTGGGATATGGCCCATAGTACTGATGCGTTTTATCCAGTACGCCACGATAAAATCCCAAACGCGGGAAACGGTGTCCGCTGATCATGACGTATGGATAGGATTTATCATCCCGAAATACAATGTTAAAGCG
>CAADGS010000003.1 GCA_900696615.1 uncultured beta proteobacterium | reverse complement strand
TAAGTACTATTCTTTCATGCTAGAAAGAAAAGGAGCAAAACAAATGAATAAGAAAATAACAATCGTAGTATTCGCACTCTTGCTGTATTTATTGAACAACCTGTGCTGGGCTGCGAAACCGAATATTTTATTATTACTGGCAGATGATATTAGTTATCCATTTCTGAGCGCATATGGAAATAAAGATGTTCGCACCCCAAACATTGATAAGTTGGCTGCAGAAGGTATGCGTTTTGACCGCATGTTTGCAACTTCTCCAGCGTGTGTTCCCGCCCGGGTCGGACTGATGACAGGCCGCTCGCCGATAGCGGTGCGTATGGGACGTTTTACCTCGCCATTGCCATCCGATATTGTCGCATTACCGGATTTGTTACGTGAGCAGGCAGGATATTATTTTGGAGTCGGCGGACGGGATTATCATTTGGATGGACCCGCTACTTCTACTGCGCCGGTTGTGGGTGGAATTCTGGATCAATTTGACTTGCGTACCTTCGCAGATCGCGTCGATTATGTACAATCAACCAGCCTGAATCCGAGTGCGGCACTGACAACTTTTCTCGATACCGTGCCGTCCGGAACGCCATGGTTTTTTTGGTTAAGCTTTGACTCAGTACATTACCCATGGACAGGAATTGGGCCGTTAGGTATGCCGGATCCGGCTAAATTGACGGTGCCCGGATATCTGCCCGATTTACCGGGGGTTAGGAATGATCTTGCAAAACACATTGCTGAAATCGAGTATCTTGATCTTTCAGTTAGGAATGTATTGAATATCCTGTCGCAGCGTGGCTTGACTAATAACACAGTCGTAGTGTTTATGGGTGATAATGGCATGTCGTTTCCTCATGGCAAAACGACACTCTATGATCCTGGCACCAATGTACCGATGCTAATACGGTGGCCGGGAACAGTAACGCCAGGTAGAACGACCAAGGAGCTTATTTCCGGTGAGGATTTTGCGCCGACGGTGCTGGAAATCGCGGGTGTGATCCCACCCGAGGTTATGAGCGGTGTGAGCTTCTTCAAGTTACTAAAAAACGATTCCAGCTACATTGGCCGTAAATACGTTTTTACAGCGCGGGCAACGCATGGTGGCGATGGCCGTATGCATCCGAATATTGCTACGTCAACTTTTGATATGGCTCGGAGTGTTCGTTCGGCAAATTTCAAACTGATTTATAACACTACACCCCATCAACCCGTTGAACCGGCTGATACTTTTAATGATCCGAGTTGGCTTGAAATGAAAGCTGCCTTTGCAGCCGGGAGTTTGGCTTCTAAATTTGTTAAAGCATACTTTACCAAACCGCGGCCAATCTATGAACTTTATAAACTGGATACAGATCCCAGTGAAATGACAAACTTGAACGGAAATCCACAGTATGCGCAAACTTTGCTCGAACTCAAACGAGCCATGACGGAAAAGATGGTGCTCGATTGGGATTTCTTGCCGGCACCGTTAAAATGATATTCGTTATCGATACCCGATACATAGGAGCAGCATTGCCGACTGATAATTTAATTTCAGTTCATTTTAAGTGAGTGATCCATTTCCGATATAACCGCTCCGCTACTGTGTTCAATGCGGCGACGCGTTTTGATAAATCTTTTTCGATTTCTTGCAGTGATTGCACCGATGGTTCGTTCAGGCTGGCGAGTTCTTCCGCGCCGACGCTGCACCAGTCGATCACCAAGCGTTCGGTCATTTCGACGTGGCATTGCATAGCTAAGTGCATGTCCATCGCGAAAGCTTGGTTTTCGCAATAGGGACTTGACAGGATGCAGGTGGCGCCTGGTGGTATGCTGAAAGCTTCGCCGTGCCAATGAAAGGAGTTGAAACCAGTTAAATCGCCAAACCATTCGCGCGCCACCTGGTTATCCGGCACGCTTACTTCGCCCCAGCCCATTTCCTTGACCGGATTGGCGCTAACTACGCCGCCCAAGGCTTTTGCCATCAGTTGCCCGCCGAGACAGTGACCCAGCACCGGCACGTCCGCTGCAACCGCCTGGCGGATCAGCGACAAAGAATTTTCAATCCAAGGTAAATCGTCATTGACACTCATCGGCCCACCCATAAACACTAAGCCGCTGAATTCATGGATATCATTCGGTGGTTTTTCTCCGGCGTCTATTTTGATCAGTCGCCACGGAATATGATTGTTGTCGAGAAATGTGGCAAAATAGCCGGGGCCCTCAATGGGCAAATGTCTGAAAATTGCAACCGGTTTCATGGAATTTCCTACCATAATTTTTAATGTTTTAATAACAAATTTTAGCTTGTTTTGTTGTAACAGGCTTTTGAAATTCTATTGCGCTTGCAATTTCGGTGTTAAAAATTGGCTCGAAATGCTTATTTGCAAATTGCAAACTCCGCTTTTTCGCCAATTTTTGCCTGGAACTTGCTGCGCTCATAACGAATTTCAAAGGTCTGATAAATCCTAACCATTTTTTATGAAGCAAATCCCAATCGGCCACCGTAATGTCTTGATTCTCCTTGTTTGGAATTAACCGAGAAATGTCAGTAAACAAACATTCATTCGCTGATTTGGTGCAAATCGAGCAAATGCGCCAGATAGAATCCGCTCAAGCTGAACATTTATCGTATGCCAGTATTCAGGACATGCCGGGTACCGCCAGCGGTGATTTTAAATACGCGGACTTTATCCAGCGATTGAGCGTGCGTGCCAAGCGTCTGGTTCAGGAGAACGCACTGAACGACGCATTGCAACAGCCGCGTTTGCAATTTATCCGGGCTCGTAGGATTTTCTGGATAGGGGCTGTGATTCTGGGTGGATTGGCCGCCAGTCAGGCAGTAAGCGAATCTTCGGCTTTGAACATCTATTGGTTGCTCGCCGTATTGCTTGGTTTTAATACTATTTCGCTTTTATTATGGCTTTCGGGCATTGCCTTGAGTTTGCAAAGTCTAACTAGTGGCGTGGTGGCGCAATTGGTCAGTTGGCTGCCTTACAGGCAAAAGAAAGAAGCAACGATTGCTTCGCTGGCGTCACACGCCTGGTGGCAGAGCTGTTTGACCGGAGATGCCGGGAAATGGCGCATTAGTGTGCTGACGCATCAGTTCTGGCTGATTTATTTAGCCGCCGGTATGGGGTTGTTGATATTGCTGATGCTGGCCAAACAATATAATTTTGTGTGGGGCACCACGATCCTGCCGGATAGCGTCCTGCCAAGAGTCACGCAAATTCTTGGCGCACCGCTGGAAGCACTCGGTATGAAGATACCCGATGACCCGCAAACCGTCGCCAGTAGAATAGGAATGAGTAAGCAAGATGCAGAAACGCGGATGGCTTGGGCCAGCTTCTTGATCGGCGTGCTGCTGGTATATGGCATATTGCCGCGTTTACTTGTGCTCATTATCTCGTTTGTGATGCAAAAGTGGAGTGAACACCGGTTTAGATTGGATTTGTATTTGCCTTATTACATTACGTTACGTCAGCAATTGATGACGCGGACAGTTAAGTCTGAAGTCATTGATGCCGACCCGCATGCCGGCATTAAGCCCGCTGAAGTTGTCCGTCCGCCGGGAAACGTCACCGTTCCTGTCAATGCGCAAGCTTTTGGTATAGAGCTGGACGCTGATACACGTTGGCCGGACGCCATGACATGCCGCTTGAATATCATCGATCAAGAATCCCACGACGAAGCGATGGCAATGATCAAGAATCTCAAAGTTCCGTTATTGCTGGGTGTTGCAGCACATCGCTTACCCGATCGCGGTGTGCAACGACTCGTCAAAGAATTAGTCGACAGCACTAATGAAAAACCGTGGCTGATCCTATTGAGCAAACCGTCGGTTTCAGTGACCAGTTCTCGTGAATTGGCTTGGTTCCGCTTGGCAGAAACATGCGGAATTCCAGCAGAACATGTCATTACTCGATAAAAATCATGACTACTCGAAATCCTCACCGCCCGAATAGTCATACATTGTTAAATGTCGCTGTGGTTGGGCATACCAACACAGGCAAAACATCGCTGATTCGAACTATGCTGCGCAGCACCGAATTTGGTGTCATCGAAGACGCAGCAGGCACCACGCGGCATGTTGAGCAAGCAACCATCTCCGTCGACAGCGAGCCGATTTTGAATGTATACGATACGCCCGGACTTGAAGATTCGCGGGCTTTATTTGCACATATCAAAAAACTGCAGGCGCGATCAAGATTACTCCTGCCAGTACAAATATTGGAGCAGTTTGCCATGCATATTGCTATCAATGATCCCTTGGAACAGGAAGCAAAAGTGATTCGCCAGATATTGCGCAGCGATATTCTTTTATACGTCATCGACGTGCGTGAACCGTTCCTGGAAAAATATCGTTTGGAACTCGATATCCTGACGCAAGCAGCCAAACCGATCATTCCCGTTTTTAATTTTATTGCCGGACATCATACCGAGTTAGCCACATGGCGGCAGAACTTGGCAAGCTATCACATGCATGCAACATTGGAGTTTGATACGGTGGCTTATTCCTTCGAAGCGGAAAAGCGGCTCTATCAGAAAATGCAGACATTGATGGAGCTCCATTACAGTTCGCTGCAGAAGTTGATTGATTACCGTTCCAAGTTATGGAATCAGTTGTGTTTATCTGGTGCCAAGCGCATCACTGAGTTGATTGTGAATGTTGCGTGTTATCGTGAAAGCAAGGTGACCAGTAATCATCTGATTGCTGATTCTCTAGTCGAAGACCGTCTGCATAATTTTGTCCGTAAAGCTGAACAAAAATGCTTGCATGATCTGCTGGCTATTTTCAATTTCTCCGATAAGGATGTCGAGATACAGAAAATTCCCGTCAACAATGGTCAATGGCAACTGGATATCTTTGCACCTGGCATACTCAAAGCGTATGGTCTGGATGTCGGCAGTGCTGCAGCCAAAGGCGCGGCGGCTGGCGCCGGCATTGATTTGATTGTTGGTGGCATGAGTTTGGGCGCCGCCAGTGCATTGGGTGCCCTTGCAGGCGCCAGTTGGTCCACTTTTAAACGTTATGGTGATGAAATCAAGGCAACTGTTAAGGGCATGAAATGGCAATGCGCCGATGATGCCACATTGAAAATCCTATATTTACGGCAAAAACTGTTGTTGAAAAAGCTCATGCACCGCGGACATGCCGCCCAGGATGCACTGCAATTGGATAAAGCCGATAGTGAAAAATTGCCCGATGATTGGAACAATCTAATTAGTGCGTTACGGCAAAATCCAGCGTGGCAGGAACCTTCTGTTGCACGTAACGCCAATTTGCACTATCAAAGTATAGAAACCAAGCTGGTCGGGGCTTTGCTGGCAGGAGACTAATCATACTATAAAGCGCCAAGCCCAATTAAGGTTTGCGGCCGACTACGATACTATAATAACCAAAGGCTTTGTGAACTTGAATATCCTCGAAACCGATTTCTTTTAGCATCGTTGCCAATTCCAACCCGGAATATTGTCTGCCTTCAGTCCAGCCCATCATGATCATGCTGTAAGCAGCAGGCGCGAAAGGACCGGTTTTCTGATCGTTATAGAGCATTTCATGAATCACAATGCGCCCACCGGATTGAAGGCTATTGAAACTTTTTGCTATCAGAAAATGACACTTCTCCGGCATCCAATGGTGATACACATCAGAAAAAAAATGCAGATCAGCCGGCGGCCAATGGTCACTCCAAATATTGATTTCTTGTGTTTTGATTCGCTCCTGTAAGCCATATCGATTGATATATTCCTGAGCCACCTCGCATACCTGACGGAAATCCAGAAATATAACTTTCAAATTTGGTAATTTGGATGCCGCGCCAATCGAATGAGCGGCTGAACCGCCTGCCACATCGAGCATCACCCGATGCTGGGAAAAATCCATTACCTCAGGCCAAGCAAATGCGGAAGTGATACTGAAGCTGTGCATGCCACGAGTAAAGCGGCGCAATAATTCGATCTGTTCCTCATGGGATTTGAAAATATCGCCACCGCCGTATACCTGGGGAGAGTCCGTGAGAACTGCTTGCTCCAGTGTAGAGAAAGAGCACACTTGATAATTATCAATCATCAGATCCCAAAAAAAACCGAAGTAATTCGGACTTTTCTCCAGCAAATATTCTTCTGTTACCGCAGTCAGAGAGTAGCGCCCCTGCTGTAGCGACAAAAAGCCAAGCGATGTAGCTATGGTTAAGATTGCTTCGGCGGGGCGCTCCTTGATCTGCAAAGTATTGCAAATATCAGTCAACGAGAGCGGTCCATCAGCTAATAATGCAAAAAACTTTAGTCGATGCGCTAATAAGAGCGCCGGATAGCCATATACTGCAAAAACAACATCCCATACCGGACGGTCATCGACTCGTGGCGTCTGAATATTGGAAAAAGCATCTTGTGTCATTAATTCTCCTTTAGCTTTTATTGGCTATCATAATACTCATTGCACACTCAAGTTGTTAGCGGATACGTAAACTGCTATATCCTGCGATTTAAAGCGATTCCTGATTATTAACAGCTTGCGAGGGTTTATTGTCTGCTTCAACCAAGCGCTTAATATTTTGCACAGTTCGTTCAGCACCGTCTTTTATGGCCACGCGGACAAGCGCTTCGAAAGGCCGCATGATTGGCAGAATTTCGAGCAATTCAAAAGAAAACGTCAACCGGGTTGAATTCTCTGGATTAAGCTCTTGTAATTCATAGGTGCACCGAAACGGATCGGATGTGCCAATCAGCGTTAGGCGCACGCTGGGTTCATAAGCTGAAATTTTAAATTTGGACTCGGTGCGGCGTCCTTGATCGACTCGCACTTGCCGCCCTTCGGTTCCTAGCATTATCTTGCCAGGCGTGATTTGCTCAAGTTCTTTAACTTCTGGCGACCATTTCGGATAATTCTCGAACAAGCCTTCTCCGAGATAACGAAAAAGTGCACTGGCTGGGCAATTTACAGTGATATGCGCCTTACCTATGACCGGGTCGTTGGAGCCCAAATTGAGCATGGAACCTAAATTAAACATAATACTTAGTTCTTTTTTGACTGATGGAAACCAAACTTGTTGACTGGTTGGCGATTAGCTTGGACGTTAAACGAATAAGGCGCCGATTTCAAGTGCAATGTTGTATAGGAAGTCTGCTTACATTTTTTTAAGTTGTAAGTAATTGCTCAAATTCATAGCAATGCCGCCGATATCAATCGCAAATGTGGCAAGAGAATTCTAAAAAGATTGAAACTGACTAGGGTGTTACCATAAACCATTTTCCTGAATTTTCCTCGCTACTCAATTTTGCTGCTTTAAATACTACGTGATTTGCTTTTCAATTTTTTCTGACTCGAAGAGGCTTAAATGGATCCGTGTACCATAGTTACCAGTGTTCGATCGATTTTTTCACTACCCGATGTGGTCATACGTGTTAATGAATTGATTGATTCCGGCGATGCGACAAATATCGAACTGGAGCGAGTTATTCTCAATGATCCGGCGTTAACAGCAAAATTATTGAAATTTGCAAACAGCTCTTATTTCGGCCTTTCCGGAAAAGTAGAGAGCGTCTCAAGAGCGATCGCAATTATCGGACATAAAGAACTACGTAACTTAGTCATAGCATCAGCAGTAACGGCCACCTTTAAAGACATTCCGGCCAATTTAGTCAATATGGATGTGTTCTGGTACCACAGCGTTACTTCTGGCGTGACTGCGCGCCTGCTCGCTTCGAGCGTCGATAGCAGAGAACGATTTTTTATCGCTGGATTGTTGCATGCTGTTGGCAGGTTGATACTTTTCAGTCAATTTCCACAAGAATCTGCCAAGATCTTGACTGTGATGAGTCAAGGTGAAAATTCCGCGATTGAAGCTGAGCGAAAAATTTTTGGTTTTACACATGCGCAACTCGGCGCTGAGTTGTTACGGCAGTGGCGGCTGCCTCAAAATATTTGGAAAATGGTTGAATTGCAATTCGACCCAATGAAAGATGCGTTGCATAAATTTGATGCTTCTACGCTTTGTGCAGCGGTCAATATCGCTAATTTCATTCAACCGTGCACGAATCAAAAAGTAAACTCCGAAAAAGCAATACCTGCTTATGCATTTGAAGCATGGGATTTGCTTGCTTTATCACCTGAACTAATCGAGTCAGTCATTGCAGTGGTAAAATCGCAAGTGGTTGAGTTATTGAATATTGTTAGATGATTTGATTTTGAGCATCTGAATGCTTTGGGATAAAGATTTCAGAACCTGAATGACGGTCATTGCGAACATGATGAAATTCTATATTAATGCGAACTAGGTTAAATCCGCTTGCCATCTTCGCTTCTCAAGTCATCTTTATCTTTCACTATTTCAATTTGTGCGAAATGGGAATGATTCCCAAAATGCACAAAACTGCCAATTTTTATGATGATTTTCGGATATCGTTAAGAACCTAAGGGAATGACTTGTGGAGATAGCCGGAAGGATTCAAAAAAATCCCCCCGGCTTTCGTGTAAAGAGAAACTATGTTGCGTCCTCATAAAACGCAATTACTATATCGGCATTAAGTGTATGGTCTTTAGATTCTTAATTCACTAAAATCTAATCAATGCGACCTGCCGCATTAATGTTATCTTCAGATTCTTGGCAAACAGTTGTGTCCGGAAAATTTTATTAGTCGTGTGTGAATATCGAAAACAAAACCGGTGTGTGACAATCTCTTTCATCCAATTAGTGACCCTTTGCTTCGCTTTAAGAGCGACCTAAGTATTGTTATCAAAACTTCATGCCTTGGTGAGAAGTTAATCATCAAAAATGAGAAACCCGCCAATATTTCGGTCAATTTGAAATTCTTGCATGTTGTTATATGCTTCAATAAAAATGTTTAAGTTAATTTCCGGTTAGGTAAATCCCACGTAACCCAAAGTTATTTATCAGTAAACATTATTGTTATTAACTCATTAATTCTATTGGCGCCCTGAACACGAATCGAACGTGCGACCTACCCCTTAGGAGTCGCTTTCAATACTGAAATTCCAATCGGTAACTGGTTAAATTATAACATATTTATATTTTATAATATTGTTGATATTTTAAATTTGAATATTCAACTGTACCGAAAATGTACCGGATTTTTCCCTTTAAATAATGAGAGGGGGTAAGAGGGGGATATGCCCCCTACTTATCAATAAGGCAATGACAGAAAATAATTTCTCCAAGAAATGCTGAGCAGTAATCTCTTCAATTAACAATCTGTTTAATTCAAATTAAAGTTTAATATCATTGATATCGCTATTGAGAGACTAAATATAATTTTATCTCTGGAATGATTTAAACATGAAAAAACTACAGTTTATCTTTTTAATTATATTAATGTCAGGTTGCTCTGTTTTTATGGCAGCAAAACAACCAGATGCGAAGAATGTTGAATTGTTTAAAATAGGTACACCGAGAAGCATGCTGTTAGCTGAATTTGGATTGCCAATGGTGAGTGAAATTAGAAATGGTAAGAAGATAGAAATTTTCAAATTTGTTCAAGGATATAGTTCTGGAGCTAAAGCCGGAAGAGCTGTTTTTCATGGTGTGGCAGATGTGTTGACTTTAGGATTATGGGAAGTAGTAGGTACGCCCACTGAAGGTGTTTTTAATGGCAATGAATTAGTATTTGAAGTTAGTTATGATGAGAATGATAGGATAGATCAGGTTATTGCTCTCAAAAAAGGATAATTATAATTTCAAAAAGATTAAGTCATTGCATTTATCAAAGAAAGGATGAAAAGAAATAAATTCTTAAACAATTGGTTGTGGTTCCAATGAAACCAGATTACCGAATAACGCTAGCTATAGCATCATTACTAATATTTGCTGCCTTGATTATGCCTCCTTGGAAGAATGCTCTGACTGGGCAATTTTCAGGGTTCATTATCTGTTTTCTGAAGCAGATTTAGTAAAAATGCAAGAGCTTAATTATGCGCGTGAAAAATCCTTTTATGAGTAAATTTATGCTTGTTATCTTTCTAATCCTTGTTAGTAATTACGCTACAGGGGAGTGGACAAGAGAACTTTCATTTGAAACTGATGAGGCATTTACTTATACAGATTATGCAACAATAAAAAAAGTGGGCAATTTTGTCAAGATATGGACTTTGACGGATTTTAAAAACCCACAAATGGAGGATGGGTACAGCTACTTATCACAGAGACAACAGGTTGAATATGATTGTGAAAATGAGAAATTTAAATTAATTACCTTTTCAAGGTTTCCGGATAACATGTTGCAAGGGAAAATAGTTTTTCATGAAGAGTATGCGTCTAGTGTATGGCTAACAGTGCCGCCAAATACAATACTTGCATATTATTTAGAGTTAATAGTATGCGATAAACATAACCTTGAGCTTTTTACTCAGGCCGAATGGTTAAAAGTGGATCAGACTAATGATGCGGTTTATTATATTGATCCGATAATTTTATATAAAAAGAATAGGCTTAAGTATATATGGCAACTCATTGATTATTTGCCACGCAAGAGTGAGAGAGAGATTAATTCAACAAGGATAAAAATGGAATATGACTGTGAAGAGAAGAAAGTAAGGCTATTACATGCATTTCATTTTTCTGACTCAATGGGAACTGGCTATATTACTCAATCTATTTTAGCAACCAGTTATGTCCCGGTACCTGTGCCTGTTAATGCGAAAATCAATAAAATTTTTAGCATTATTTGTGATTAAGGAAAAAGAGTAGACGTTAAGTTTTTGTTAAATTGGCACTTAACTTTGTATTTGGTTTTTTTGATGAGAAATAAAAAAGTCGAAGTATTTATGAAATTCTGAGATATGATTATTTATGAGGCTTACAGAGCAGTTAATTCTCTGAGTAATGTATTAACCTGTAACATAAAATATAATAATATTGCTATTAATAATAACTATAAAAAATAAATTATATGTAGCAATATACCCAGATATATTGCTGCAAGTTAATATTTAATATCTATTGTAGGTTCCTGAGTGAGATGCTTCTTATATGAAGCAATCATTGCATCTCTTAGCTGTTCCCTATGATGAACAGAGACAATAAAACTATCATGAATTGGTAGACATGGAATATTCTTTTTCATCAAATTAAATAAAATATCTATAGCAATTTCTCCTTCGATAGTTTGCAAGCTCATTCCAAGATGAGGATCATAAAGAAATGGCAATATAGGTTCATGGAGTATTTCTAATGCTTCAATTACTTTGCGAGCATTAACAAGTGTAATTTTCTTCTGTAATTTCTCCCATACTTTCTTAACCAAGGCGTTAGCAGCCTTGTCTTTTGTTGAATTATTTATCATCATTAACATTGCATTCTTTGCAATGTTTCGATCAAATCCTTTTATTGCATAACAATCTTCCGGAACAGGGGATTCCGTTGAGGTACGATAAATCATTGATGGATGATTGGCTTTAAAATCAAGTTCGGTAACTTTCTCTCCATTAATAGTAATGGTTTTTCTGTATTCTCTTTTAATTGCTTGCCAGAAACCTCCATAGATTCTGCCGCCAGCCCATAAATCATTATTATTAAATACACGATATAGCCTTTTATCTGTCAAGGTAACTAATCTATTATCTTTTAATGCTTTCTTATCTACTTTTATTTCTGTATTAGATAATAGTTCGTTCAGAAGGCTTAACTCTTTTCTGGCAGTTTCGGTGCGTTCATTATCCTTGTAATCAACTAAATCCTTATTCTCATCCTTTAAGAATATAGTTTCAGATTCAGCTTCCGGATTGGGAATGATTACGGAGTATTTGTCTTTTATTTTGACAAGCTCTAATAGCTTGTCTGTAGCTCTGATTCTTGCTGTTCTTCCAAATCCTGTAGCAGGATTATATTTTCCATTAATTTGCTCGATATAGCTAAGCAAAATTAAACGATCAACAATCTTTACTACTAAGAAAGGAATATAAATTTTATGGTAACGAGTTCCTGTTTGATAGGCATTACTATCTCTGCTAAGTCCCCGCCAAGGATTGTTGCTTGCACTTGCAGCTTCCCATAAATTGGTAATAAGCATTCTTGCAATTTTCCAATACTTCTTTCTTGAGCTTTTAGGTGGCTTTAGAATATCGTCTACAATATATTCCACAGCCCCAACAACTTTAGTGTGTTCTGAATATAGATATTGATCTAATGGAGGTGCATTTTCTATAAGATCATCCATTTTTTTCTTATTTACTTTAATGCAATTGAACTAATAAATGGCTTAAACGCACCAGGATTGTCTGTATTCAATTTAAATTGATAATGACATACAAAAATATTAAAAATATATTGTAATTCATTGTAGCTTATTATAATAAGTTTTAGGGCTTTGTATTATTATGGAAGAAATTATTTTTAGATTTCTTCATTAATTTAGTGGTTAACAATTTTTATTTGCTTGTCCTTCATGTTGAAAGGGATTGTTTTTGATTGAAATTTTATTAGATCAATGAGTTAATATATGGAATATAAGGGTAATGCTATGAGGATAATGATGTAATATTTGGTGTGAATTGTGGAGAAATTACAGAATAATATAACATATTGTTTTTTAAATACAAAGGTTATGTGTGTATGTGTACTTGGTTGTATTGACTCATTCTATCAATAGGTTATTTCAATTTGATTGGTTTTGCTGCAATATGACCGACTCTAAAGCTACTGTTTTGTATTACATACAACGGCTTGCATATACTTGTCTATATAAGAGTCGATTGGTTTCCATGAAGTAATTGCAGTTCCTCCCAAAGCCGACGTTAAAACGTCTCCTAATGCCATTACATCCGAGTGGGTAGTCTGTTTTAGAAGTCTTGTTTGTGATGTATCACAGTCGTATTCATGAAAATGTTTTGCAGAAAGCGCACCTAATTGATCTCTTTCAATAAAATTAATTAAAGTCCAAAGTGATACAAATCTACCTTTCTTGCTAATGGATAATGGATCAAAGTAGAAAGATCCTGCCTCTGGATTTTCAAATACCTTTAACCATTCTCCTTGACAAACAAGGGAAGAAATAAGTACTTCATGACTGTTAACATGAAATCGAATATGCTGCCATTCATGGGATTCATTGCTACGATAAATAATTTTCCCTGATCCCATTCGACCAGAGAACATAACCTTAGCGAGATTTCTTTTTCTTCCTTTTTTACAGTCGATTTCTTGCAAAAGTTCCATAGAATAAGATGAATTCTCTTTTGTATCAACAATGTTGTCAGAAAGTAGCTATACTTTAACAAGTTGCCCGTCCTTACGGATAGTTGAATAATCAATATACCAAATTGAATCTTCAATTTCGAGTGTTTTTGACCAATCAGCAAGCGTGGGATTTATTGCAAAAATCAAAAATATAAGCAGTAATTTTTTCATAATATATTATTTTTATAGATAAGATTATCTTATATGATTAAAGTGCAACAATAAGATGAATATTAAGAATTTATTCCTTTAAATTAAAATGTCTACTTTTAATTGTTTTAAATGACCAATCTAGAATCCTCCGTGAGCATTCATCTTATCTACAATGTCTTCAGTTTTCAGGTGAGTGTACCTTTTCAATTGTTGCAATGTTTTGTGCCCACTGATATGAGCTGTTTCCATAATATTGAAACCTCTCTCAAAGAATCTTGAACAGGCTTCATGTCTTAAATCATGAAATCTTAAGTTTTGAATTTCGGTTTTATTCAGCATTCTTCGCCAAACATTTTCAAAACTATCTGGCCGCTTCCATGTCCAGAACACCCTTGAATCATTGAGTTTACAGGGAATATTTTTTAGTGTTTCGATTGCTTTTTTAGATAACGGCACAGTTCTTGATTCACCATTCTTGGTTATAGGTAGCAAGGCGGTTTGTTTCCTTAAATCAATATTAATCCATTCGAGTGAAAGCAATTCACCGAGTCGCATTCCTGTTTCAATAGCTAAGCTGATAATTGGTGCAAGTAAAATTGCTTTACTATTTCTTGCTGCCTGTAACAATATTTGTTCTTCACCTTCTTTAAGCCGTCTATCTCGCCCTATAGCCTGCTTAGGTTTTCGTACTAGTGTGGCTACATTATTTATAAGTGGGATACCCCAATCCTTAATCGAAATATCAATTAGATGTGATAACGATCCAATTTCTTTAATAACTGTTGAGCCTTCCTTTCCTTCAGCTATTCTTTTATCCCGATAAGTAGCTATATGTTTGCTTTGTAGTTGGCTTGCTTTATAGTGACCAAAATGCTTTTTTAGAAATAGCATTCTTTGTTTGTCACCCCTTGCTGAGCGTTTCAATGGGGTTACTTCTTGAATATATCTCTCGATTAACTCACCAATAGTAGTTCGCTCTGCTTCAGTTCTGTCAATGAATACACCGCGATCAATTTCAGATTCAATGAGTCTTGCCCATTTAAGGGCATCTGCTTTTGTTTTGAATGTTTTGATTTGCGTAGGAAGTCCAGTTTTTCTGATTAAAGCTTTAAATGTATTTGACTGGGTTTTTGTTATAGTAGCCATTTATACCTCATTCTAAGTGTACCGAAAATGTACCGAATGGGTATCAGTGGATAGAAAAGCAGGAGCTAAGTTCCTGATTCTATTGGCGCCCTGAACACGAATCGAACGTGCGACCTACCCCTTAGGAG
>CAADGS010000002.1 GCA_900696615.1 uncultured beta proteobacterium | reverse complement strand
GTTAGCTCTGATTCCCAAGCTTCTGGCTGCCTCTGCTATCGTTAATCCCTGATCCACTACCAGACTGACCGCGCCCAGTTTGAATTCCTTTGTATAGTGTTTCCTCGTTTCCATTTACTCCTCCAATTAAGATATTTTCTCTTAACTGGAGTGTCCGGGTCTATTAGACCACATCACTTCTGCTATGGATCATCAAAGAAAATAATGATCATGCAATTAATAGTAATTTACTATATGATTTATAAAGAATTATGCGGATGTGCTATAGTGGTAAATGTTGGATATCGCAAGCAGTGAGGTTAAGAGTGTACTATTACACACGATAGAAATTAAAGTTTTTTGTTTAATTGTCGTTTTTAAATTGAAAATAATTATTAATTTTCAATAACTGCTGGTGGTTTTCACAAAAATGTAACGAATATGATTAATTAGCTTGTACAGCATTTTTATCATTATTAATCATCAAGGATATAATTTTATGATAGCAGCTTATCAATATGTAAAACTCATGATATTGCTACTGATTTCAATATTTCTATTTGCTGGATGTAATAATCAGTCAAAAGAGAAAAAACCGGGACAAGCGCTGGTTAGCGTGAATGATCATGAAATTACAATGCATCAACTTAATGATGAATTAAAACATGCGGGTATACGTGCTGAGGAATATGAAGCTGCTAGTAAGCAATTATTAGAATCATTGATTGCACGTCAATTAATAGTAGACGAAGCTATACGGGTCAAAATTGATCGGACACCAGAAGTTATGCAAGCACGTGAAAGAGCTAATGCGCAGATTATTGCTCAGGCATATCTAAAAAATATAGTCAATAAGGTAGCTAAGCCATCTAGAAGTGATATTGAAGAATATTTTTATTCTCATCCGGAATACTTCGCACAGCGTAAGCAATTCGATTTGACAGTATTACGATTAACTAATGGAAATGTTGATGTTGATTTAAAGGCGATAATAAATGAAGGAAAATCATTAAATGAAATCATCAATTGGCTTGATAAAAAAAACGTAGAATATGTTCGTCATTTAACTTCACGTAGTACAACTGATTTACCTTTAGAACTTGCTGTAATAATGAGAGAAAATGATAAGAATCGGGTTTTTGTAATTACTGAGAAAGGAAATGATTTGTTAATTTCTATAAATGCGATAAAGGAAAATCCAATTACACTAAAAAACGCTACGCCATTTATTGAAAAATACTTAATGAATCGAAAGGTTAGGCAAAACACTGATGCTGAAATTGAGCGCCTACGCTCGTTAGCAAAAATTGAATATCTAAATGTAAAAACGAAAAAAATGAATTCCGAAGGAAGGTTGGTTGATCAACAAATGCATCATAATGCCAATTCAACAGGAAATTTAAACTTATCTGATCGCACTTCTGAAGAGTTAATTGAACGTGCTATCATGGAATTAAAATAAAAAAATCACTATATGTTTACAATAAAATTTGATCAATAGTTTAAGTGAGTTGATACGTTGATAAACTAAAAATTATGGATATTTATATGAATAAGACAAAAGCACTGGCATTGATTATTTTATTTTTTGGAATTATTGGAGAAAGTAACGTAACAGCTGCAAAGGAAAGTGTCCTAAGTCCGGGTGATACGCTAAAAATTTTTGTATATGGTCATCCAGATCTTACTACAGACACAAAGGTAAGTGAATCTGGGAATATTACTTTTCCGCTGTTGGGCGAGATACTTGTTAATGGATTGAGCCAATCCGCTGTTGAAAGAAAAATAGCAAATTTGCTTGAAAGTCGGGATATTATACGTAAACCCCAAGTTAATATTTTAGCTGCATCATTACAAAGTCAAATGATATCAGTGCTTGGTTATGTTCGTAATCAGGGACGCTATCCCATTGAAGGAAAGCGTAGCCTCACTGATGTTTTGGCAATGGCTGGAGGAATAAATTTAGATGGTGGAGAGATGGTTACCTTGATTCGTTATGATGATAACAAATCGATTAAGGAAACAATTGACGTATTAGAGATGGTGCGTTCTGGGAATTTGGCTGGGAATGTGACAGTTCGCAGTGATGATTTAATTTATGTTGAACGTGCTCCGCGATTCTATATTTATGGCGAGGTACAACGTGCTGGAGCATATAGACTTGAGCGTAATATGACTGTTATACAAGCGCTATCTGTTGGTGGGGGGTTGACTCTACGCGGCACTGAACGTGGTCTAAGGATTCAACGCCGAGATGCTGAAGGAAATTTACAAATATTAAATGCTAATTCAAGTGACTTAGTTCAACCCGATGACGTAATATATATCAAAGAGAGTTTGTTCTAATATCCTTCCAGATAGTTCTTTAAGCTTTGAAATTTTATTTGCTTAGTATGATAAAACTTTTCAATAAGTTCAATTTAAAACCGGATAAATAGTTCTCAATCAAAAAATTCATAATACCTTTAATTAAGTCTTCATATGGTATAAAGATAAAAAGTAAATGTATAAACCTAAGCTTGAGTATGAATAGGAGTAATTTGATCAGAATGTAGAATTCGTAACACAATAAGTTACAAATAGCTTTTGTTTATTATTTTTTAGGTTATTTATATTATGAATTACTCTAGATTTCTTCTTATTGTATTAGCTCGTTATAAAATTATTTTGTTTACACTCATTCTGACAGTACTGACAACTGCTGTGGTTAGTTCTTTATTGCCAAGAAGTTATAAATCTACTGCAAAGGTAGTTTTGACTCATAAAGGTCCAGATCCTGTTTCAGGTGTTAGCCTATCGGCACAGCAGACTACTGGTTATCTGGCTACTCAATTAGATATTATTAAAAGCACGAAAACTGCCTTGATGGTCATTGATCAACTTAAACTCGACCAGAGCGAAATTGTTAAGGAAAATTTCCAGAACAGTAATACAAAAATGGAATTGCGTGATTGGTTATCAAATTTTCTTCTAAGAAATTTGTTTGTCGAAACTGCTCGTGATAGTAGTGTAATTCATATAAGTTTTGTGAGTACAGACCCAGATTTTGCTGCTATTGTTGCTAACACTTTTGCAAGTGCTTATCAAGAAATTAACATTCACCTGACAGCCGATCCTTCACAAAAAGCTGCAGTATATTTCTCGGGTCAACTTAACTTATTGCGAGAAAGATTGGAAGTTGCGCAAAAGAAACTATCTGCTTATCAACATGATAAGGGAATTATTGATGCGGATTTCCGCCTTGACGTTGAAACAAGGCGATTGAATGATCTTTCTAGTCAGCTAGTGCTTGTTCAGGCAGAGTTGTTAGGAACGGTATCAGAAAACGAAAGCAGTCAACGTAACTCAACAAATGCTTCTTTGAAAAATTCAATGATTAATAGTCTGAAAGTTGATTTAACTCAGGCAGAATCAAAGTTTTCAGAGATATCACAGAAATTTGGACATAATCATCCTAGCTATATTGGAGCAAAAGCAGAGGTTGAGAAATTACGATCTGAGCTTAACAGATATATTAAGGTCGCTACTAACAGTATTATTAGTCAAGAATCAGAGATTCGCGCTGCATTAGATAAGCAAAAAACTAAGGTATTGTCTCTTAATCGTGAAAGAGATGAGCTTCAGCTTCTTACACGGGAAGTTGAGGGCGCTCAGAAAGCATATAATAGTGCTATGGAGCGCTTAAACCAAACTACTCTTGAAGGGCAATCTAATCTGTCAAATGTTTCTCTCCTTGATATGGCAAAAATTCCAGACAAACCTGATAGCCCCAAGCTATTACTCAATCTGATGCTTTCTGTGTTTTTGGGTAGTCTACTCGGATTGGGTGTTGGCTTGCTTGCCGAAATGATTGATCAGCGTGTCCGTTCACCAGAAGACCTGGTGGATGTATTACAAGTGCCTGTGTTTGGAATTATAAAATGGAGGGGGGCAGAACAGAAACACTTATGGTTAGAATGGCCACGTTTGGTGCAAAAAATTACCCTAAAATAGCGAGAAGAAAATGAGTACTTCAGATTCATCAGAAACAAAAAATCATTTTAACTCAAATTCAATAAGTCATAATACGTCTTCCTCGCTCCGTAAGTTTAGTATAGGGCATATTTTGCTTGATATGGGAAAGATTACACCAGTTGAGGCAGAGCGTATACTGCGTTTGCAGAAAGAAAGCGGACTTCGCTTTGGTGATGCGGCACTTAAGCTGGGATTAATCACTGAAGCTGATATACAAAAAGTTTTAGCTCAACAATTTGACTATCCTTATTTATTGCCTGGACAGGGGAATCATCCCCCAGAACTTGTGGTTGCTTATCAGCCATTCGGCGCTCAAGTTGAGGTTTTTCGAGCTATACGCAGTCAATTGATGCTACGCTGGTTTACTTCTGGGCATAAATCACTTGCGATCGCTAGTTATAATTTTAGCGATGGTGTAAGCCTTTTCGCTGCAAATCTTGCGGTGGTATTTTCACAGCTTGGAGAAAGAACATTGCTAATTGACGCTAACCTGCGCGATCCACAGCAGCACAAGATTTTTAATCTAAGAAATAAGCATGGACTATCTGATGTTCTTGCCGATCGAGCGAATATCTTTGAGGTAATATCTAGAATAGAGTCTTTTATTGATTTGTCTGTTTTACCTGCGGGTACTACACCCCCTAATCCTCTGGAACTTTTAAATCGTGGCTCATTTGATGATCTAAACGATGAGCTTGCAAGTCAGTATGATGTCATACTTTACGACACATTGGCTTTCTCAGGCGGAGTTGATGCACTTGCTATTGCAGCCCGAACCGGGGGGGCATTAGTAGTAGCACACAAAAATAATTCTCGTTTAAATGATATTAAGACCATGAATGAACAACTCAAGTCTTGTGGTAGCGAGATAGTAGGTTCTGTTCTGATTGACTCGTAGTCAAGCTTTTTATATGTTCTCGTTTCTCCTTAATAAAAACCAAGATACTGCTAATTCTTTTCTTGCGGAATGGTGGCCCATTTTGTTTGGATTGTGCCTTTTGTATATCCCGACTTTTTATACTCTGCTAAATGGACTGTGGTCTACTGAGGAGCAGGCGCATGGGCCAATCATCTTGTCCTTGTCAATTTGGCTTTTTTTTCGTCAATGGAAAAAAATGATAATGGAAAGTGAAGGTGAATCCGCAGTTAGTTTCGGTTGGTTGATCTTTATTCTGGCTCTTATTCTTTATATTATTGGCCGTTCTCAACAAATTTTAATCTTTGAAATGGGATCATTTATCCTGGTTCTTATCTCTGTATTGCTGATTAAACTTGGAAGTAGAGCTCTTAAAATTATGTGGTTTCCGCTTTTCTTTCTCATATTTATGATTCCATTACCGGGACAATTTGTAAGCTTATTTACAATGCCAATGAAAATGGCAGTTTCATATGTAGCTGAACATATTCTATTTTGGGCGAACTATCCCATAGCTCGAAATGGAGTGATATTGCAAATAGGACAATATCAGCTCCTTGTTGCAGATGCTTGCGCTGGTTTACAAACGCTTCTTACATTAGAAGCTTTAGGATTGTTTTATTTAAACTTGATTCATCATACTTCAGTTTTTCGTAATGTAACACTAGCAATTCTTATCATCCCTATTTCTTTTACTGCAAATGTTATTCGTGTTATCACACTTACTTTAATTACTTACCATTATGGTGATGCTGCGGGTCAGGGTTTTTTGCATGAGTTTGCAGGGATAATTTTATTTCTTAGTGCGCTGGTATTAATTATCGCTGTTGATACGCTATTGCAGTATCTTATAAAAACACGTCCAATGAAATTATTGAAAACAAGCGTCGGCTAAGCGCGTATTTCATAGGATCTATCTATTCCTGGATTTCATATTTTCTTTTTTACACTAATCATGAATGGTTATGTTCTACATTTATTAATGAGGAAAAGAATCAATGTCAAACTCATTGGTTAATAGTATTATTCTGGGAGTAATGATGATGTTATCTGGTGCCTTAACTATGGCTTTAACACCAACTTTGAAAATTGCCGATCAACAAGAGAAATTTGAACTTGAAATGATGATTCCTCAGAGATTTGGTGATTGGCAAATCGACAAATCTATTTTGCCACTTCAAGTTGATACTGAAACGCAAACTAAGCTTGACAAAATATATAACCAAACATTATCAAGAACTTATGTTAACTCTGTAGGTGAGCATATTATGCTTTCTATAGCTTATGGTGGAGACCAAAGTGATAATTTGGCAGTGCATAAACCTGAGGTATGCTATTACGCTCAGGGGTTTGAGATAATTAAAACCCTATCTGATGAATTAATTACCCATTATGGAAAGTTACCGATTAAACGCTTACTGGCAGTGAAAAGTAATAGAAGTGAACCAATTACGTATTGGATAACTATTGGAAATAAGGCAGTTTTACCAGGCATTGATCAAAAGTTACGGCAATTACGTTATGGTCTAACAGGTATCGTGCCAGATGGAATGCTTGTACGAGTTTCCTCAATATCTTCCGATGAAGAAAAGGCTTACTACCTTCAGGAAAAATTTATTAAAGACCTGCTACTAGAGATCAACACTAAAGAACGTAGTAGATTAATCGGAGTTTTTGAAACATAAAATAATATAAAAGTTAGAAATTGGAACATTGAATTTAGACGCAAGAGCTTATTTTTTCAATAACACAATTGTTGTAATGATAATGAAAAAAATCAAGTTTTTTTCTCACTATATGTGAAAATACATCCGTACACATCTATGAGCTTCACAAATGTTTCTTTTGCAATAGTTTAGAAAAACTAAGGTTACTGTCTCGATATATTTTCGTATCGTCGATATCCGGCTGTATGTAGCTGTATTCTTTGGTACTCATAACGATAAATTTTAACAGGTCTACTATATATAACTCTGTATTATTAGCATTTTGCATCAGATTTCAATTAAATAGGTTAAATACTTATGGAAGTAAAAGACCAGTTTGTTCATTCTTCAAACAGTAACATATTGAGCTTTAGAATTTTTTCTATTGCTCTTTTTTTTGTTGGAGTAGTATTTCTTGCTGTAGTCAGCGGTATATCAGCTGCGTATGGTAATGTAATTATGCTGATTGGTCTGTTAGCCATTTATGGTGTTTTTTTTGTTTTAGCTGCTCCTGTTAGTTGGACAGTTTGGTTAATTTTTTGGTCAGCTTTTTTGATCACTGGACCAGCTGCTTATTTTTTACGATTCTCGCAGTTACAGTGGTTCACTGTATTAGTAAGCGGGGCATTATTGCTACCTATTTTAGTCAATTTATTGCGCAATAAAACTAATATCTTATCAACAATAATCCCAAATGATTTTTTTTGGCCTACTATTTTTCTTTTACTAGTAATCTTTTCCACGGTAATTGATCAACCAAAACTTTCAGAGCTTGTGAATGCATCCCGTCATTACCTTTTTTTATGGCCATTAATGCTCATTTTTATGCTTGGTCTCGTTAAAGAAGAGATGCATGTGCAATTGTGGAAAGCTTTGTTAATTGTGGCGATTTTACAGTTTCCAATGGCGATTTATCAATATTTCTTTGTAGCCAAAAGCAATATTCGCAACATCACTCCATGGGATGCAGTAATCGGTACATTTCATGGTGCTATTGATGGTGGAGGAAGTAGTGCGGGAATGGCCATTATGTTATTGATTGCAATTTTAACAGCTACTGCATTATGGCACGGACAGAAACTGCATGGTAAGTGGATGATATTAGTCATGTTTGCTAGCCTTGGAACGATAGTCCTGGCTGAAGTTAAGGCAGCAGTTATTCTGCTACCGATAGCTCTTAGCTTGTACTATCGTAAGGAATTATTGCATCGTCCGATGGAATCCTTAGTGGTGGTAACCGGTGCAATTCTGTTAGTTGGTGGAATTTTTACAGCCTACGAGAAACTTCACTACGGAGAGATGCCTACACATTCATTTAATCAGAATCAAGCACATACTACTTATGATCGTGTAATGAGGGCATTGGATCCAGAAGGAGAATCTGAAGGTATGGGCGAGATAGGGCGTGTTAATCTTTTAACCACCTGGTGGAGCATCAATGTGATGAGTGGAGATATACAGCATAGCTTGTTTGGTTATGGTATGGGAGCAACCTCAGATACTAGACTGGGTACAGGTGAATTAATGGGACGTTTCCATTATAAAATTAATACATCCTCTTCTATAATTCTTCTTTGGGAGACGGGTATATTGGGCCATTTGGCTTTTCTACTTGTATTATTATATGGAATTCTTGTTTCTAGGCGAGTTGCTAAAGATAAAAGAATCCCGGAAGTTCATCGAATTTTGCTTAGGGTAGGTTCAATTAGTTTATTAATACTTACAATAACACTTCCTTACAAAAATTTTCATTTATATTCTATTCCAATACAATTTCTTATGATGTTTATGCTTGGTCAAGCGGCTTATTGGTCTCAATTTCTGAATAAAACAAATAAAAATAAATAATTATATGAGTTCACAAACACTTTGATTGCTCTATAAAAAAGTATAAATCGAATAAAATTTAAAAGCATATAACGCCTTCAACTAATTGTTCGTAAAGTAAAAAGGACAACTATACTATATAACTTTATATATAGTTGAAATGTTTATTCTATTCAATATAACGTCGTTGCAAATAAAAAATGAAGGAAGTAAGCAATTATGAGCATTTAGAATTTTTGATTCTGAATCGATTCAGATTGCAGGCAATCCTTACAAAAGACAGTAACGTATAAATTATGCTTTTATTTTAAGGAAGGCTAGTGTGAGGATAAATTTTATAGGTATAGGTGCACAAAAATGTGCTTCTACATGGGTGCATCGCGTTCTCTCTGATCACCCTGATGTAGCAGTTCTTCCAGAAAAAGAAATTGATTTTTTTTCATATTATTATAATTTTGGCTACGAATGGTATGAAAGACATATTGGTGAGATTAACGCTATAAAAATGGTAGGAGAAGTTTCTCCGTCATATTTTGCCGATGTCGAAACACCTGAACGCGTATATCTTTATAATCCGAATATGAAAATAATACTTTCACTTCGTGATCCAGTAGAACGAGCTTATTCAAATCATTTACATGAAGTTAGACTTGGTCATGTTACTGGAAAAAATCTAGAGTTTGAAAATGGGTTAACGAATAATCCCATGTATTTTCTGCAATCTTGCTATGCACAGCAGCTTGCACGCTGGCTATCAGTGTTTCCAAGGAATCAAATAATGGTTATTTTTCAAGAAGATATTCATTCAGATCCTTTTGTTCAAGCACAAAATTTGTATCGCTTTCTAGGCATTGAGGAAGATCACCGATCTTGGTTTCTGGAAAGAAAAGTAAATGAAAGTATAGTAATAAAAAATTCTAAAGTAGATTATATATTGAAGCGCTTTGGTAAATTTGGGAGAGCAATCGGTGCTGGTAATATTATAGAAATAATCAAGAAAAATGAATGGGTTTATCGTTTGCGCCGTAGTCATAATCAGATTGAACTAAGGAAAGTCATTCCACCAATGCATAATGAAACCCGAGAAAAATTGCGAAATATGCTGGCAAATGATATGCGAGAACTAGCACAGCAGCTTGAATTAACAGAATTACCTTGGTCTAGCTGGAAAGCATTGCATATAAAAGCTGACTAAAGGTTAATTATTTCTGTCAGGATGCATGGATTGTTGCTTTCTCAGAAATTGCAACTAGTGCAACGAGCTACATCAACATAATAAAGATAAAAGCTTAATACCAAAATTTCAAAGGAAATTATGAGCAATAGACAAAATCGTGTAGTGTTTCTTCTGGGAGCTGGCCGCTCTGGAACAACGCTATTGTATAAGATATTATCTGTTCATCGAGATGTGGCTTATTTAAGCAATTACCAGAATCGTTATCCTAAGTGGTCAATTTTGGCCTATTTACAGTATATACTTAACCTATTTCCAGAATATAAACGTCGCACATGGTTTAAAGTAGAAGGTGGAGCGTATTTTAACGAAAGACGCAGCTGGTTACATTCTATTGTCCCAACTCCATCAGAAGCCGAATTATTTTATGCGGATTGTGGCATTTCATCACAACTTAGCTCTGAAAATTTACAACAATACATGGCAAAATGCCTGCAAGACAAATTTGAACGCATTCGTCAGATTTCTTGCGGTAAGGTATTGCTAACTAAGCGTACTGCTAACAATCGTCGGATAGCTTTTCTGACAAATAATTTTCCTAATGCAAAATTTATACATCTAATACGAGATGGGCGAGCAGTTGCTTATTCTCTGTTGCAGGTAGCATGGTGGAATGCACACAATTTATATTGGGCCGATAAAACACCACAACAAATGATTATAGAAGGCTTTAGTCCTTTAGAGCTTGCAGCTCGTAATTGGGTAGAGGAGATGCGATCAATAGAGCAAGGGATTCTACTTATTCCACAAAGTCGCCTGCTAGAGGTGCGTTATGACGAGTTGCTGCGAAATCCAAATGAGCAATTAATGCGTATTTTGGATTTTATGGGTGTCGCAACAAAAAATGATGTTACATTTTGGAACACCATTGCGTCCTTACGCCTTGCTTTAAAACAAGAGGCATGGACTAGTAATTGGACAGATATTGAATTGAGAACAGTACTAAATATACAGAACGAGACACTGAGAAAATGGGGGTTCTGTGTTGAAAAGTGATTGAATGGATAAGTAATTTCTTCTATTAAGCTATAAATTTTTTTATAGGAATTTTGAAATGATTAATCCTGATTCTGATTTAATGAGTAAAAAGACATACAGTGACTTTAGAGTTGTATATATATGTTCTGCTGCTCGGAGTGGCTCGACTCTGACGGACATGTTTATGGGTGGGCATTCTCAAGTTGCTTCACTTGGTGAAATCAATTTAATAAACAAAGCTATTAGCTTGGATGCAAATTGCAGTTGCGGAGAGAAGCTTCGCACATGTATTCATTGGAAAAAAATTTATGATTTTATATTTAATGCTCAAGGCATTAATTTAATTAATGACCCTTATAAGCTAAGACTATGGGATGCTCTAGCTTTTCGAGAAGTTGATCACCAACGGCAAACATTTGCTTTTCGTTTTGCAATAAATTTACGTAAAGCGTGGATGAAATTTCGAGATAGTTTTCCGTCAAACATTCGTAATTCTTTTCCTATACCGCCTATATTGCTTTCGGCACTTTATAACAAAATGAATTTGTATCAAAGTATTTCTAGATGTTGGGGTAAATCTATAATTGTGGATTCATCAAAGAATGTTTGGGAGGCTGTTGAATTACATCAACGCTGGCCGAATATTGTCAAAATTGTACTTTTGACTCGCGATGGTCGTGGGGTTTATCTTTCACGACGCACTAGTGGACGTGATCAGTCTGAAAGTGTGAATGGATGGTTAAAATATTATCGTCGTGCGCTGCCTTTACTAGAGAATTATGTTTCACCAGAAAGCTTACTCAAAATCCGATATGAAGATCTTGCATCGGAACCAGATAAAACAGCCCGCATACTATGTGAGTTCTGTAATATTCCTTATGAAAAGCAAATGGTTGACTTGTCCAGTGTAACTAGACATCTAGTTAATGGTAATGATACGAGATTCTTTCCTGGACGAGGAATCAAGTTGGATGAACGTTGGCGCACGGAGCTCAAAGATGCCGAGCTTGATTTCTTTGAGCGTATCGGTGGCGAGATGAACCAACGCCTAGGTTATCGCTGATAACTATGTTTTTGTAAAATAACAAGCTCGATAAAGTAGGAAAATGGGATTCAGTTCTGTGTTTTGTAACTTCAATATCATTGTAGTATATGAAGTTACAACCGGAACTGACTGATTCTAAGTCTTTACTCCATTTATGAGATAAGAAAATATAATCTTGACTCACGTTTTTGCTTATTGTGAGAGCCCAACTAATAATTGGATAAGAGTAAGTAAGAATCTTTATTCGCTTAAATTAGATTAAAAAATTTATTGATGAATTAATTAAGGATATTAATTATTAAATTTAATGTATTTTGAGTTTACTTAAATAGTATTTCTTATATTCTCATTTAAATATGAATATTTCATAATATATTGTTTTTTTTAATTATTGTATCTAAAAATATATGTAATAATAAAAAAAGTTGATCGAACCTAAGTGAGTTTAAGTTCAAATCAAATATAAGGGATCTTTCCATAATAAATATAAAAGCCTTGCTTTTAAACCTGAATTACTAGGCTATTCACTAACAAAAAAGTTATAAATACTTTTTTGTTAGTTTTATTCAGTTCTTAATGCGAATGATTGGTAGAATCCTATGAAAATGCTCTATGTTGTAGAAGATCGTTTTCCACCGTTCCGGGCAGACGTTGTGGAATTATTTGCTAAACAGATGACATTACGCGGTCATAAAATCGATTGGGTAATGCAACGTGGACCAGATGCTTTAAATGTATCTTCACCAACAAATTGGTTAGATAACGAAGTGTATCTCACACCTCGGAGTAACTTTAAAGGTTTACTCGGAAGGATAATGAATAATTTTTGGGGTATGTGGGGTGATTTAATGATTCTACCACTTGCCCTTAAAGGTCATTATCAAGTAATTCAAGTTCGCGATAAATTCTTTGCCAGCATAATAGGCTGGTTAGCCGCTAGGCTGACAAATGCACATTTTACTTACTGGATGTCTTACCCATTTGCTGAATCCAAATTGTATCAGGCGCGTAATCGACTTGTGCCTCATCACCACTTAGTTTGGCTAAAAGGGCAAATTATTCGGATCTTACTTTATAAAATAATCTTACCGCGAGCTGATCATGTTTTTGTTCAAAGCGAACGCATGAAGGAAGATGTGGCTCAAGAAGGGATCTCTCCTACAAAGATGACACCTATTCCCATGGGTATTCGGACTGATCAAGTTGGTAAAGCAGAAGATGCAATTGCACCCAACGCGGCAGCTCCAGTTTTGCTCCATCTTGGTATTATTATGCAGTTGCGCCAATCAGAAATGCTAGTACGAGTTTTACAACGAGTACGAACGTTGTATCCTAATGCGCAACTATTATACGTTGGAGAGGGGCAGTTGCCGAGTGACCGCAAAGCCGTGGAGGAGGAGGCGATGCGGTTAGGATTATCAAGTGCTGTTACCATTACGGGTTTCTTGCCAATGGAACAAGCATGGAAATTAGTCAAGCGTGCAGATATTTGCTTTTCCCCTTTTTATCCAGTTCCTGTTTTATTATCAACTTCCCCTACCAAGCTTATAGAATATTTGGCCATGGCTAAGTGCATTGTGGCCAATGAGCATCCAGAGCAACAACAGGTAATGGAATCTAGTGGTGCCGGAAGATGCGTTCCTTGGAGTGAACAAGCTTTCGCTGAAGAAGTTTGTGTCTTGTTAAAAGACCCCGAACAGGCAAAATTGATGGCGTCCAAAGGACCAGAGTGGGTCCAAGCAAACCGTACCTATGATGTTATAACCAATTTGGTCGAATCAAAGTATCAAGAATTACTTAGGCAGACAATTTGAGCAATTCTGACCTATATTCCGGTAAACGTTTTCGTCAAGCTATACAGCATTTTTTGCTAGGTCGGACAGCGCAGGCAATTGCTTCTTTTATTCTTACATTGTGGTTGGTGCGTCTATTGATACCAATAGATTATGGTACATACATGGTGTTATGGGGAATGATAGAAATGATGGTGCCGCTAAGTTCGCTAGGACTCTTGGACGCTGTTCGGCGATATTTACCAGAAATGGCTACAAAGGGGGCATCGGGAGATTTGATTGGATTCGTTCACAGAATGACTCTAATTAGGTTTGCTATCATTATATTTTGGGCAGCTTTAATTACCTTTTTCTGGCCAAATATAGCTTCATGGGTTGGTTTTGAGGTGCCTCAACAAGAAGCATCCATGCTTGCAATAGGTCTAATAATTACCGTTCTTGGTTTTCGCTATGCTGCTGAAATGCTTGAATGCCTTCTAGAACAAAGATGGTCGCAGCTAACTCATGCGCTTATGCCATTAGGGCGTTTGGGCGGCATAGCTTTACTAGTTATAACTGATTATCTAACTTTAAAACATATTCTTTGGGTAGATCTGATTGTTTCTCTTTTTTGCCTTTTATTAGCCGAATTTTTTCTGATGAAGAAACTGCGCACTTTGCCCAATAAAGGTATTTCTAAAATAAGTATGCAAGAAGTATTTAGTTTTGCATGGCATATGGCTGGAGTTAATTTACTTCGAGCTATTTCGAGCTTTGGCGCACTTCGCATTCTGGTAGCGCGTACATTAGGTCTCGAAGCGGCGGGAATGTTTGCATTCCTACAACAATTATTAATGATGATTGGGCGCTACTTGCCAGCCAAATTACTAGCGAATGTAATCCGACCCATGTTAATTTCTCGTTATGTCGCAGGAGAGATTGATGAGGTTAAACAAGGTATGGCATTGTTATGGAAAAGTAATTTACTTGTTATTACTATCTGTGTTGTTGCAACAATTGTTGCCGGTGATGCGCTAATTTCACTGGCAAGTAACGGTCGCTTTGAAAATGCTGGAATGATCATGCTTCTTATGTTGCTTGGATTAAGCGCTACCAGTCAAGGGCAACTGGCTGTCATGCTGATGCAGATATTTCCATATACACGTCAATTAAAATATTTTAGTTTTCTTTCTGTACTGACACCTTTGGCCGTTATTTTTGGCTCAAACTGGGGCCTGATAGGAGTAGCTTGTGGAATTTTATTTTCAGTTTGGCTACTAAATAGCTTTACTTTAATGTGGTTAAGTCATCAGGCTGGAAGCTTGAAATTGGATTGGTACGGTATTTGCCGCAGTCTCGGTATTGCTGCATTATTAGCACTAATTGGCTTAGTGATTAGTGATAAGTTCGGTGCATGGTGGGGGCTTGTTTCTGTATTGATAGGATATTTACCCGGATTAATATTAGTAAAACCATTAAATCAGTTTGACAGAATTTTATTAGGTCGAGGATTGCGTCAGCGTGCTAATTTTATTGATCCTTTTGTTTGGAAAAGTTAATGGGGTTTTTTAGGTGTATGATAAAATATGTATTTAAATTAAAACAATATTTTTTAAATATAAAGCTGGAATTGTTTTTTTTGTAACGCTTCTTCTAGAATATTGGTATTTAATAAAAGGTTGTTCAGAGTCATCCGAATTAAAGGGGCAATATGCTTATTTTATTAAAATAAACGGTTACAAAAATTAATAAGCACTTTGATCTCAGAACTAAAATTGTCTCATCGTCAAGATTTATTTTATAACTTCATAAAATTAGTAATCAGCATTTAATCTCTTATCCTTTTCTAATTGGGAAACATACAATGAATGTCAGTGAAAAGAAGACAAAAGTTATGCATGTTATCAACGGAGAATTTTTCGCCGGTGCAGAAAGAGTGCAGGATATTTTAGCCCTACGTTTGCCTGATTATGGTTATGAGGTAAGTTTTGCATGTGTTAAACCTGCGCAGTTTTCAGTGTGTCGTAATTCTACTGGGCCTTTGTTCGAGTTACCCATGAAATCCAAGTATGATTTAGCTCCGGCATGGGATATTGCACATACCGTCAAACAAGATGGTTATGCTTTATTACATACGCACACGCCTCGATCCGTTCTAATAGGAAGGATTGCAGCCTGGTTAGCCGGTGTGCCCCTTGTGCATCATGTTCACAGTCCTACGACACGAGATACAGAGAGTTTTTGGCGAAATAGAACGAATGCGATAGTAGAGCGATTAAGCCTTACTGGAGTTGCGCGATTGATTCCGGTCTCGAAGAACCTTGAAGATTACTTGAGGAAACAAGGGTGGTCACAGGCGAGAATTAACATGGTTGCAAATGGAGTGGTAACCCCTGGCCCTTTATCAAGCCGTTTTAAGCCGGAGAGAGAATGGGTGATAGGAAGTGTAGCTTTGTATCGACCTAGGAAAGGTATGGAAGTTTTGATCCAAGCCTTGTCGAATTTACGGAAGATGGGAAAATCTGTTCGTTTGCGAGCTGTGGGTGCTTTTGAAACATTAGAATATGAAAAAACTATCAAAACAATGGCTGATGAGCTGGGTATTTCAGATGTTATTGATTGGATTGGGTTTACTAAAAACGTAAATATCGAATTTGATAAAATGGATGTGATGGTTTTACCTAGCCTTTATGGCGAAGGGATGCCAATGGTAATTTTGGAAGCTATGGCAATGGGGGTGCCAGTGCTTTCATCCGATGTAGAGGGGATTTCTGAAGTAATTCAACATGGATCTACAGGCTTAGTGGCAATGGCCGGAGATGCTGAGAATCTGGCTAACATACTGGCAGATTTGATTAATGGGAAATATGATTGGAATGGTATTCGCAAAGTAGCGTATGAATTTCAAGTGAATTGCTTGTCAGATCACAGTATGGCTCGGGGTGTGGCGCATATTTATGACACTATATTAAGCAATTAATTATCAAGCGGTTATTGATGCAACTTAGCGGGAGTAATAATATCCATGAGTCAAGTGTCTTTGTTTGGATTGCAAATTCAAAATGTAAAGCTAGCAGATGCGAGTGCCTCCATCATTCATGATGCAAAATTGAATATGCGTCGCAAGATTTATTTTATTAACGCGCATTGTGTAAATACAGCAGCCAAAAATGCTCAATATCAAAGTGTATTACATGAGGAAGGTGTTTTATTGTTCGCTGATGGAATTGGCATGAGATTGGC
>CAADGS010000001.1 GCA_900696615.1 uncultured beta proteobacterium | reverse complement strand
GGGTGTATAAAACTGCCAAAAGCCATGCAGGCCAAGGAAGCACCGCATAACATCTGGCAGGCGGAAATAGTGGAAAAGGCTTATAAAGCATTTGATAACTGTATTGAACATTTCAGCCCAAAATATCTGACCTAATGGAGTGGACGCTCACTTTCCTAAACGGCATCAGAGTGCCAAAATAGTGGTTCTATAATCACTAAAACAGAGAGGAGCCTCCATTATATTAGGTCAAAATCGAATATCTCACTTAAGTTAACTTGAATACAACTCAATACATTGACGCGCGTTTATAGCCGAGTTTCTGCCGTATAATTGTCAGTCAATATGGATACGATCAAACAGCAATTAGAAACACGCCTCGGCCGGGTGCATGCTCAGCAACGGCTCGGTATTGAAGCAGACCATGGCCACCGAGTATTCGGTCAAGGCTTAAACTTTTTTCATCCTGAAAATTGGTATTCTGGACATGCATTAATTCGCTTTGCTATTCAGATGGTTGGCATGTATGAGCGGGGGCAATCAAATGCGCGGAATCTGCAAGTTAAAAGAAATCTAATTCACTTACCGCATTTACCTAGAGCATTTCATGATTTCAAGATCTTGCATCTCACAGACCTACATGTGGATATGGATCATCGTAATCTGAATGCATTGATTCAGACGGTTGCTGACCTACAATATGATATTTGTGTACTGACCGGCGATTATCGTGCCCGCACTTTTGGTTCGATTGAAGATGCGATTGATGGTATGCAACAACTTGTTACGATGCTAAAACAGCCGATTTACGGCGTTCTGGGCAACCATGATTCGATACGTATGCTACCTGCCTTGGAATCGATGGGTGTGATTATGCTCATGAACGAAATGACTGTGCTGGAAATAGAAGATGCGCAAATTTTTCTTGCTGGCGTTGATGATCCGCACTACTTCCGCGTCGACAATCTGGAAAAAGCAACCAGAGACATCCCACCAGACGCCGTTTCTCTTCTGCTTTCGCACACCCCAGAAATTTACCGGCAGGCCGCATACGCTGATTTTGATGTGATGTTTTGCGGGCATACGCATGGCGGCCAGATTTGCCTACCTGGCGGCATTCCCATTACTTTGGATTCAAAATGCCCGCGCTATGTTGGTGTCGGCAAATGGCGTTATCAAAACATGCAAGGATATACGTCAGTAGGAGCGGGCACATCAATCGTCAACGCGCGGTTTAACTGTTTACCGGAAGTCACCATTCATCACTTATTGCAAGTTTAGTATGGTGTTTTGCGGATTTTCAACCAAAATAATATCCGCGAAAGAATCAACTCCAGACAAAAAAACGACACAACGATCAGAAAAATCTGCTCATTACTGATCCCGAGTAAATCTTTGCATCCAAGCAATGGAAATAAAGATTCAGGGATTTGATCCAACCCCAGTGCCATGGCGCTCGACCTATACCCCAATCGCCTCTTGATAAAGCTTGATGTCATGTCTCCTACCATTGACAATGCACCAAATGCCAAGCTGGTAAGTATGGGCATTGCAAAAATGCTACCAATAAGCACTGACATTACTAGCGCAGATATCAGGCCGCGAAAGGTTTTTGATGGCCCAAGTACAGGTCTCCCATCGAACAACACTTGATGACAATCAATTGGATAATCAAATTGCTTACCGACAAATCTGGCTACCAAAATAGGTGCTCCGTTAACCCCAATGAGCCAGAATAGCAAAATCATTTCTAGTTGCAACGTTTCCATACTACACCTAGACTTTTTGTTGACGATTCTTAATAGCTAATAAGCAATCCGCTGCAGATTCTAACCAAGAGCTTAGTAAATTCCGAATTCTAGAGCTTAGGTTAGCAAATGAAAAAAGGTCATGATTATGTATATGAAATAATCATTTTTTTGTGCCATGCAGCACAGTTCCTGATGCCAATTCAAAGTTCTTCACTGGATTCAATTGCGTAACGAAATCGTGATGCAGATAATCAATCGGGTTTTTCACCAAATCCCTGACTGTCATATCCAGAAACTTTTCTTTGGTTTCCGGAGACAATCCATCGCACCAGCTATTCAATATCCAATTTAGAGACCAAATGGGGAAAAGCGAAGCAGGTACTTCATGCCGATTGATAGTCACGCGATCGCCAAAAAGATTCTTCAATCCTTGCCCTGTCATATTGTAATAATGGTGCGGATAGCCATGAAACGGTTGCAGAAAAGGAACGCAGCAAATGATTTCACCGCCCGGCCTCAGCACACGCAATAATTCCGCTGCGCACCGCCACGGATCCTTTACGTGCTCAAGCACAGTAAGGGAAATTACCGCATCGAATGAATTGTCCTTAAATGGCAACGTTTCTCCAACACCCAGCACATCGGTTGAAGGATATTTGGCAATTTCGAAGTTAACAACATGTGGATAATAATATTTTCGGCTGCCCGCGCCGCAATCCAGAACCAGACCTTCTTTATTTCTTTCTATCAGGTTCAGGAAATCGCTGTCATAATCGTTACTACTGACCGCATGGGTATCAATAATCGAAAATTCATCCCTTAACGACGGCGTCAGAAAATCAAAACACCCCTCGTCCTCAGTGAAAGGCATATCGTCACGAAGTATGTGCCGGATTCTAGATTTTTTCTCAGATTTCAGCACTTTTAATTCGTGTGTTTCTGACTTATCCAGACGCCGTTTCTCTTTAAGACCAAAAAGGGTGAAATGATTAAGCGCAGATTGAAAATGACCATTACTAATTGCGTCTTGCACATCAGGATTTGCACGCAAGTAAGCTTCTTCGTCAAAATTCGATAACGTTGCAACGGGGAATATTTCAAGAAACGAGGCTGACATACTAACTTCCTCAATAAATCAAATGAATAATCGATTCCTTTAACCTAACTTAGGCTACTTAATCTATGAAAGCGAATATTAGTCAAGCATTATTGATCATTCCCATTCAATGGTGGCCGGCGGTTTACCGGAAATGTCATAGACCACTCGATTGATGCCACGAATTTCATTGATGATGCGATTTGAAACTTTACTAAGAAGCGAATATGGTAGTTCTACCCAATTGGCAGTCATAAAATCCTGCGTTTGAACTGCTCGCAGCGCAATCACATATTCATAGGTACGGCCATCGCCCATCACCCCGACAGATTTAACAGGTAAAAAAACCGCAAAGGCTTGCGACGTTTTCTCATACCAGCCAGCGCGTTGTAATTCTTCAATAAAAATCTGATCTGCCTGTCTTAATAATTCAGCATATTCATATTTGACTTCACCCAGAATGCGAACCCCCAATCCCGGTCCGGGAAAAGGATGGCGAAATACCATTTCGCGCGGCAAACCCAATGCCAGACCCAATTCACGCACCTCATCTTTAAACAGTTCACGAAGCGGCTCAAGCAATTTTAAATGCATGGTTTCCGGCAATCCCCCGACATTATGATGCGATTTGATAGTACGGGCCTTTTTGGTTTTGCCACCGGCGGATTCAATGACATCGGGATAAATGGTGCCCTGGGCCAGCCATTTGGCGTCACTGATTTGTGTTGCTTCCCGCTGAAACACTTCAATAAATTCGCGTCCGATGATCTGACGTTTGGTTTCCGGATCGCTGATGCCTTTAAGGCTGCGATAAAAGTCCCGGCTGGCATCGATATGAATTACTTTAACGGCCAGATTATCGGCAAAGGTCTCCATCACGTGCTTGGCTTCATTAGCACGTAACAACCCATTATCAACAAATACGCATGTCAGTTGGTCGCCAATGGCGCGATGAATTAACGCAGCCGCTACTGAAGAATCCACACCACCCGACAGTCCCAGGATAACCTGATCATTACCAACGGTTGCGCGGATTTTGCCAATCGCTTCATCGACATAATCGGGCATATTCCAATCATGGTTAATACCGCAAATGTCGTGCACAAACCGGTCGATAATTGCCTTTCCTTGTAAAGTGTGCGTGACCTCAGGGTGAAACTGAATACCGTAAAACTGGCGCCGATCATCAGCCATCGCGGCAATCGGTGTCGCAGCATTATGCGCCATCACTTCAAATCCCGGAGGAAGCGTCACGACTTTGTCGCCATGACTCATCCAGACGTCCAATACATTATCTCCATGGGTGTTCGTGCGATCTTTTATTTCAGAAAATAATGCGCCGCATTGCGTAGTTTGTATTTCCGCGTAACCAAATTCACGCACCAATGCATTGTCAACTGTACCACCCAATTGGGCCGCCATAGTCTGCATGCCATAGCAAATTCCCAGAACCGGAACTCCCAATTCAAAAACAATTTGCGGAGCACGCGGCGTTTCATCTTCGATAACCGAAGCCGGCCCGCCTGAGAGGATGATGCCTTTGGGTGAAAATTCCTTGATTGAATCCGGGTTGACATCATAAGGGTGCAATTCGCAATACACATTGGTTTCACGCACCCGGCGGGCAATCAATTGCGTATATTGCGAACCAAAATCGAGGATGAGAATTTTCTGATGCATGGAGATTGACTCATTTAACGTGATAATTGGGAGCTTCCTTGGTAATCTGCACATCATGCACGTGGGATTCGCGAATACCTGCCGACGTTATTTCTACAAATTCCGCTTTTTCATGCATTTGCGCAATCGTTTCGCAACCTAGATAGCCCATGCTTGAACGCACGCCTCCCATCAACTGATGAATAACCGCCGAAATACTGCCTTTGAATGGCACACGGCCTTCCACGCCTTCGGGTACCAGCTTATCATTATTTTTTTGCTCTTTTTCCTGAAAATAACGATCACTTGAGCCCTGCTGCATCGCAGACAGCGACCCCATGCCACGGTAACTCTTATACGAGCGGCCTTGGAATAACTCGATCTCGCCCGGTGCTTCCGCCGTTCCGGCAAATAAACCGCCCAACATAACGGTATCCGCCCCGGCTGCCAAAGCTTTAGCAATGTCACCGGAATAGCGGATGCCGCCATCGGCGATGGTGGGCACACCACTACCCTTTAAGGCTTCCGATACATCATGAATCGCGGTGACCTGCGGAATGCCAACGCCTGCAACAATCCGTGTTGTACAAATTGAACCGGGGCCAATACCGATTTTAACTGCATCTACGCCATGATCCGCCATTGCCCTGGCTGCCGTGGCTGTCGCTACATTCCCGCCAATTACTTGTACTGATGGCAAATGCTTTTTGACCCATGCAATGCGTTCCAGAACACTTTGTGAGTGGCCATGAGCGGTGTCAACCACAATGACATCAACACCCGCCTCCGCCAATGCGATAGCACGTTCTTCACTACCCTCACCGACACCGATCGCAGCACCAACCCGTAACCGCTCATGTTCATCTTTACTGGCTAATGGATATTCAGACGTTTTGATAATATCCTTGACGGTAATAAGTCCGCATAATTCGAATTGATCGTTAATAACGAGCAGCCGCTCCAAGCGGTGTTTGTGCAACAGCGCCAACACCTCATCGCGCGAAGCATCCGCTTTGACCGTAACCAGCCGTTCCTTAGGCGTCATAATATGTGTGATTGCTTGATCGAGATTGGATTCAAAACGCAAATCGCGATTTGTGACGATTCCAACAACTTTTTTACCATCAACGACCGGTAATCCTGATATCTTGTGTCGGCGTATCAACTCAAGCACTTCACGCACAGTCATATTTTCGTGAATGGTAATAGGGTCTTTAACGATACCGCTTTCGAATCGTTTGACTTGTGCCACCTGCGCTGCTTGCGCCTCAATCGGCATATTTTTGTGAATAATACCGATACCGCCTTCCTGCGCTAAGGCGATAGCCAATGGAGCTTCTGTAACCGTATCCATGGCAGCGGATACTAATGGAATATTTAAAGAAATGGTGCGGGTTAGTTTTGTAGCCAAACTGACATCGCGCGGCAAAACCGTCGAATGCGCGGGAATCAAGAGAACGTCATCAAATGTAAGTGCTTTTTGAATCAACTGCATAGTAACAATCCTTTGCAAAGTGACATTATATGTCAAATTAACTGCAAATTTTGCCTCAATTCCGCTAAGTAAGCTGCATTTTTCCGGTTATTATTGTATTGTGATGCATCTTCACATTACGCAAGTGCCTGTTAGATCGGCTTAATGCTATACATTCCCAGGAGCATTCAATGAAATTTTTTGCAGTGACGGCGTTAATAGTATTGTTCAGTACAACAAGCAATGCGCAAATTTATAAATGGGTGGATGAAAATGGAAAAACTCAATATACCGATCAACCGCCACCGCCGGGCGCCAGCCGGGTAGAACAAAGATTAAACATCAAACCAACAAACCGCACCAACAATGCGAGCGAGAAGAGCACGAATTTAGTGGATGAACGGGCCGAATTCAATAAACGCCAGCAACAAAAAAAGGAAGAAGAAACCAAACAGCAAGCAATAACCGAAGAAAACAAAAGAAAGTGCATCGATGCACAAACCCGGCTTAGAATGTATACGGATTCACCCCGACTGACTGTACCGGACGGTAGCGGCGGTATAGTTTATGTCGACGATGAAACCCGTCAACAGAGAATTAATGAGGCCAACAAGGCAATTTCTGAATTTTGTAAAAAGAACTAAATGATTGCACGCATTAGCAAATTAGCTTCGGTTATTATACTTTTCGTAACCGCACTCTCGGTTAAAGCAGATGCTCCCGATTTATATCCAGTACCTGCCAATACCGTACAACCGGATATAACCACTCATTCTTTGGCGGCCGGAAACGGCATGACCTGGAAACTCATGTCAGGTGAAAATATCCTGAACATTGCCCGCTTGATGTTTCCGCAAGACACCATCACTCAAAACACCTTCATTCGCGCGATCGTTCGTACCAACCCCCAGCTTTTTCCTGACGGTGTTTACCGACCGCTTCCTGCCGGCACCGTCGTTTATATTCCCGATTTAAGAACAATCCATGCGCATTCTTCTTCACAGAGTAATAAGCGGCGGAAAATTCATAAAAATAACGAAACTTCCAACACCCATGATTTCACACCCGAGGCGCCAATTGCCGATGAAAAGAAGCAGAGCAATCAACTATCTTCGCAATTGCTAACCCAACTTGAACGTATTGCAGAACAGGAAGCTCAGGCACTCACTCTATTGACACAGCATACTGATGCGCTTGCATCACAAGTTGTACTGATACAGTCCATGCACACGCTAAAAACTCAGCATACCAACCCTATAATAGACAATTCTAACGACGCACCCCAAACCAACAATCAGCATGAAGATCTGCATAGTTCCTTACCCGCTGAAGAATCCAGCGACATGCCATGGGAATACCCGGTTTCCATCGATACAATTTTCGCATTGGGAATTTTACTGACAGTACTGATTATTTTTTTAATTTTGCGCAGCTATCGCAAAATTCAGGAAAAATTGACACGGCGCACTAACTCTGAGTTGCTGACAGAAACAGCGGATACACATCCATATCAGGCAGGATTCGCAAATCACCGCAGCCTGGAAAATATTGCGGCGATGGAAAATCCTGGTGGCGCAACCAGCGAAATAGCAGCGCAAGCACGTGCGATGATTAAGCAAGGTGATTCCGCTGCAGCGATCCATTTCCTGCAGCAGCAATTGGCAGTCAACACATTCGATATTGCAGGATGGCTACTTTTATTTGAGCTTCTATACACGCTGAATAATGTATCCGATTTCAAGAAAAACGCTCGCCGCTTTAAGCGGCTCGGTGTATTTCCCGATATCTGGGCACAGATTCAGGACTTAGGGCATCGTTTGGAACCGAATGAACCGCTGTATTTTGACGAACAAAAGCGTAAAGAGATTTTTTTCCCAGATGTGGCGCGCTCCGATTAGTACTTCCAGAACTCCGATACACCCGGTCTCACAATCGCCTCAATAGCAATAAGTCACAAAATCCAACCAAAAGAATGGTAATCTCTTGATACGAGATTCATAACATTCACACTTGCTAGGAGCTGATCATGACAATTCGACCACAGCTAATTACATTATGTATTTCAACATTACTATTCATTGCTTTTGCCAATCCGCTGAGGGCACAAGATTTACTCACACAAAAGCTTTTGCCGCTGGAATTATCCACCCAGGCTGCTATGGCCGCCGTGAAAAAATGCCATGAAGATGGTTTCAAAGTCAGTGTCGCCATTGTCGACCAATCCGGCTTGCTCAAAGTGCAGCTAAAAGCCGACGGAGCCGGACCTCACACACTGGATAGCAGTCGTCGTAAAGCCTACACCGCTAACAGCCTGCGCGATTCGACCCATAAATATGCCGTACTGGTTACACAAAAACCCGAACTAGAAAGTTTGGCACGGTTGAATGAAAACATTTTGTTGTTGGGTGGCGGTTTTCCGATCAAAATCGGCGGTGAAGTAGTGGGTGGAATAGGCGTCGGTGGTGCACCAGGCATTGAGTTTGATGAAATCTGCGCGACGGCGGCATTGAAAGTATTTAAGGCCGATGAAACCTACGAAAAGAAATGACGTATCCTCATTTTTTGCCAATCATCGCCACATAATTGATCAACATTTCTTCCAGGAATAAACGGGGATTCAACGGGTGATGCACCAGTTTTTGGCTGGTATTCAGAGTTCGGACGTACGCTAGACAGGCATGCAGGTCAATTTGTTCGCTCAACGATGCAATACATACCATCTGATTCAAAAAGTACCGAATCTTCCCGGTGGTGCGATAACTGACCAGATCATAACACCATTGCTGTAGCCAATTCACCACAACTGGCAGATTGACTTGTTGCATCATCTGCGCGCCAGAAACCGGATTCAATCGTTCGGGATCACTTAACAACCGAATAAATTGCTCATAATGTTGGGTGATCTCCCCTGAATTCAACCATAGCGCGGATAGTGGCGCATAACTGGCCGCCGCCAAGCTAGCCTGCGGATCACGGATGGC
Organism: uncultured beta proteobacterium; assembly: GCA_900696615.1. Taxonomy (GTDB): domain Bacteria; phylum Pseudomonadota; class Gammaproteobacteria; order Burkholderiales; family Nitrosomonadaceae; genus Nitrosomonas. The sequence goes on along the minus strand of CAADGS010000001.1, from coordinate 2,073 downwards.
ATGCTGCTTCAACCATACAATGGACGCCGCCACATCCGGGATTGGCATGGCAATTTGCTGACAACGACTGCGTATCGTCGGCAACAAACGCTGTGCTTGATGCGTGACCAGAATAAACAACACATTTTCCGGCGGTTCTTCCAGCTTCTTTAACAGCGCGTTGGCTGCCGCGATATTCATTGTCTCCGCCGGATAGATCAGGACAATTTTGTAGCCATGCTGATGCCCGGTCAGATACACAAAATCGTTTAGCTTGCGGATTTGCTCGATGCTGATGTGCTGGCTTGGGTTTTTCTTGATCATTGCAGAACCGGTCGTTTTTTCTTCGCTTTTTTCTTTGTAACCTTGTTCCACAGAATCAATCTGTAACGCTTCGGGAAGAATCATAAAAAAATTTGGATGAGTATTGTGCTCGAACCACCCGCAGCTCAGGCACGCACCACATGCCTTCTGGTCAGCTTTGGGAGTAGCGCATAACAATGATTGCGCAAAAAATCGCGCAAAGTCATATTTACCAATTCCTTGTTTTCCCTTAAACAGCAGTGCATGACCCAGCAATTCAGATCGTTTCGCCAGTTTTGACCAGATCTCCTGCTGCCAACTATACATGTCAGTCATGATTCAAGAGATTCGTCAGTATTTGTTCAACCGCGGCTTTGACTTCCACTACAGTTTGACTGCTATCGATGATTTTTATCCGGCCAGGAAATTGATTCGCTCTATACAAATATGCAGCACGTACGCGCTGAAAAAAACCGGCTTGCTCTTTTTCAAATCGATCGGCGTCCTTGACTTGACTGACGCGTTGCTGCCCCAATTCCACCGGCACATCGAAATAAAGCGTCAAATCGGGCTGTAAAGCACCTTGCGTCCATTGTTCCAAAATCTCGAGCTTTTGAATATCCAGTCCTCGCCCTCCCCCTTGGTAAGCAAAACTGGCATCGGTAAAACGGTCTGAAATCACCCACTTACCCATTGTTAATGCCGGCGTAATGACTTTATCCAAATGTTCACGGCGTGCCGCAAACATCAGCAGTGCTTCAGTCTCCGCATGCATAGCGATCGATTTGTCTAGCAACAACGTGCGCAATTGCTCACCTAGAGGCGTGCCGCCTGGCTCTCGTGTTACGGTAACAGTCAATCCTTCACGTTGTAAGAGTTCGACAATCCAAATGAGCTGCGTCGATTTGCCTGCACCATCTATACCCTCCAACGTAATAAATTTTCCCCGCTTCATATCATATTCAGTTTTCAAGTATTTCCAGGATAGGCTACCATGGAGGATATTTAGTTATTCGACCATTTTATCATGCACATTGACGCTCATGGTTTACTCGATACCGCTCAGTTTATCCCGTCCCCCAATTATGACGAGCGTCCGGCAGATACCGAAATCAATTTATTAGTCATCCATAACATCAGCCTGCCGCCCAACGAATTCAGCGGCAACGCTGTAATTGAATTGTTCACCAACAAAATCGATCCGTACGCGCATCCGTACTACCAAACTTTATATGGGCTCAAAGTATCCGCACATTTTTTTATCCGCCGCGATGGCAGCGTGATTCAATTCGTTCCCTGCAGCAAACGCGCCTGGCATACCGGCGTCTCGTGCTGGCAAGGCAGAGAAAAATGTAATGATTTTTCGATAGGTATAGAACTGGAAGGCAGCGATATTACGCCATTTACGGATGAGCAATACTCAAAATTGTGTTTATTGACGAAGTGTCTAAACCAATATTACCCAATCAAAGACATTGCCGGACATTCCGATATCGCGCCCGGCCGCAAAACCGATCCGGGGCCATATTTTGATTGGAAGCGATACGTTGAAGATTTGGATAACAAAATTGTCTAAAAAAGGATAAATTAAGCCGCTGCCGATTCAGCCTAAGCTTTAGAGATCAAAACAAATTTTTTTGTCTAAGAAAAACCCCGCTCGTTACAGCGGGGAAGCGGAATAAGCACTTATTAGGTGCCGAGCAAGATCAATCCTTAATCAGTGCATGTTCGCTTTAGTTTTGCAGTGCTTAGTGAGCATGTACCGGATTGCGTTGCGTTTGCGTTAATTGG